>CAHJXG010000496.1 GCA_903644035.1 Rhodospirillales bacterium | reverse complement strand
CCGAGCTGCCAGATCAGCCCGGCGCCCGCCGCCATGCTGGACGCGCCGGCGATGTAGCCCAGCGCCGTCGTGGGACGCACCGGCCAGCCCAGCCGCCAACCCACCAAGGCGGCAGCGCCGAGCGCCATGGCTGCCTTCACGACGGCCATGAAGCGGAGCAGGGTGGCAAGCTCCAGGTCGTGCGGGCCGGGTTGGGTCGCGAGGGCAAGCGTTGCGGCGCCGAGCACGGCGGCGGCGAGGAGCGGCCGCCAGTAGGACCGGACAGCCGGAAGCGCGGTCGGGAGCGAACGGTTGGACATCCCGTTATTGAACGCTTTTTAGGCTCCCGCGCGCAATCGGTATCGACTCAGTCCAGGCGTCAGCGACAGGCGGCGAGCGGAGCTGCGCTGGCGACTGGTGCCCGCAAAGGCCCGCCCCAGCCTCAGTGGGGTGCGAGGGTCTGGGCCACGGTTGCCGGCATCGGCGTCGTCGGACGGCCGATCAGCGCGCTGAGCTGATGGCCGTCATCGAACAAGGCACCTTTGGACGCCGCGACATCGCTGTCAGCGAGCAGGGATGCCACGGCCTCTGGCAGCCCAGCACCGATCAGTGCAGCCCTGTAATCCGCCTCCGGCAGGTCCGTGTAGCTGACCGGCCGGCCCGACTGGCGGGCGACCTCGGCCGCCAGGTCCGACAGGCTGTAGGCGTCATCGCCCGCAAGCTCGAAGGTGCGGCCGGCCAGGTCCTGTGACGCCGTCAGCACGGCCGCAGCGGCGGCGGCATAGTCGACCCGGGCCGCGGAGGCGATCCGCCCCTCGCCGGCACTGCCGATCAGGGCGCCACGGGCCAGCGCCGCCGGGATCGAGGCTGTGTAGTTCTCCGTATACCAGCCGTTGCGCAGCAGCACGAACGGCAAGCCGGATGCGCGCAGCAACGCCTCCGTGTCCCGGTGCTCGCCCGCAAGGCCCAGGGGCGACGTGTCGGCGTGCAGGACGCTGGTATAAGCCAGCAGGCCGGCGCCGGCGCGCATCGCCGCCTCAACGACATTTCGGTGCTGCGCCACGCGCCGGCCCAGGTCGTTGGAGGAGACCAGCAGCACGTGGTCGATGCCGGCAAGGGCGGCATCCAAGGTGTCCGGCCGGTCATAATCCGCGATCCGGGTCTGGACGCCACGGGCGGCCAGCGCCGCGGCCGCTTCCCTGCTGCGGACGACGGCCGTGACCTGGCCGGCCGGCACCGTCGCGAGCAGTTGGTCCACAACCAGCCGGCCGAGCTGGCCGCTGGCCCCGGTGACGAGCAACTGCGGTTGGGTGTTGGACATGGTTGCGCTCCTAGTTTCTCAAATGAGACATGGTCTTGTTTGGGAACCGCAGGCATGGGATGTAAGGAGGCAGTTTCCTGTGCCCAGGACACCTGCGGGGAACCTCCTGGAATGGACGACACGCTTTTGGCGGACAGCTTTGCGGGTTGGCAGGCTTCCGGCTTGGACGCGGCGGCCTGCCCGGTGCGCAACGTGCTCGACCGCATCGGCGACAAGTGGACGATGCTGACCTTAGCCGCGCTGGCCGCGGCGCCGCGGCGCTTCAGCGAGCTGCACCGGATCATGCCCGACATCTCGAAGCGGATGCTGACGCAGACGCTGCGCAACCTGGAACGGGACGGCCTGGCGACCCGCCATGTCTTCCCGACGAAGCCTCCACGGGTGGAGTACCGTCTGTCCGCGCTCGGGCAGTCCGTGCTGGGGCCTCTGGCCGGCCTGGTGCGCTGGGCAGAGGGCAACTACCCCAGCATCCGCGAGTCGCGCGCACGGTTCGACGCCACGCCCGCGGACGGCGCCTGAGCAGGGTTGCATGGCTCGGGACACAGATGAGTCTCTGAAGGCCCAAGCCACGCAACCCTGATTGGGTTGTTGTCTGTGCGCGGACTGATGGACGTCAGCTTAGGTTCTTTCGGGCCGAAGACGGGCGTTCAACCCAGCCCACCCGCTTGCAATCCCCATCCATCGGCGTATACCCCGCCGCTTCCCTGCCGGGGCGGCGGCATCCTCCCCGGCTATGCCCATTTCGGGCCGACAACAGCCATAGGGGTGACAATGCCGCTATATGAATGCGTGCTGATCGCACGCAACGACGTCACGCAGCAGCAGGTCGAGACCGTTGCCGACACCATCGGCACGGACCTTGAGGCCGATGGCGGCTCCGTCAAGAAGCGCGAGTACTGGGGCCTGCGCAGCCTGGCCTACCGGGTCAAGAAGAACCGGAAGGGCCATTACATGCTGCTCGGGCTGGAAGCGAAGCCCAACTTCGTCACCGAGATGGAGCGCCTGCTCCGCCTGAACGAGGACGTGCTGCGCTTCATGACCATCCGGGTCGATGAGATCACGGAGGAGCCGAGCGCCATTCTGTCGCGCAAGTCGGACGACCGGGAGCGCGGCTTCCGCGGCCCGAAGCCGGCCGGCCGGTTCGAGAGCGGCCGCAAGCGCGGCTTCGACGACCGCGAGGAGTATCGCGCCCGGTCCGAAACCGATGGGTTCCGCCCCCCCGAAGCGGGTGAGGAGTAAGTCAAGATGTCCGACCGTCCAGATCGCAATTCCGGGGATGGCGACGACCGCCGTGGCGGCGCCGGCGCCGCTGCCGGGGCACGCCGCCCGTTCTACCGCCGCCGCAAGAGCTGCCCGTTCAGCGGCCCCAACGCGCCGAAGATCGACTACAAGGACGTGCGCCTGCTGTCCCGCTTCCTGAGCGAGCGCGGCAAGATCGTGCCGAGCCGCATCACCGCCGTGTCCGGCAAGAAGCAGCGCGAGCTGGCCAACGCCATCAAGCGCGCCCGCTTCCTGGCACTGCTGCCCTACGTCGTGGCTTGAGGAGCGGGCATCATGGCAGTCGTTGAACTGATCCTGCTGCAGCGCATCGAGAAGCTGGGGCAGATGGGCGAGGTGGTGAAGGTCAAGCCGGGCTATGCCCGTAACTTCCTGCTGCCGCAGAAGAAGGCGCTCCGGGCCAACAAGGCGAACCTCGCGACCTTCGAGGGCCAGCGCGCGCAGCTTGAGGCGCAGAACCTGAAGCGCCGCGAGGAGGCGGAGCGGCTGTCGGAGCGCATGGCCGGGCTGTCGGTGGTGATCATCCGCCAGGCGGGCGAAAGCGGCTCGCTGTACGGCTCGGTGTCGGCGCGCGACATTTCCGACGCCTGCACGGCGGCGGGGCTGACGACGAACCGGAACCAGGTCGTGCTCGACCAGCCCATCAAGACGCTGGGCCTCACCAGCGTGAAGCTGGTGCTGCACCCGGAGGTCAGCCTGCCGATCACGGTGAACGTCGCCCGTAGCACCGAGGAGGCCGAGAAGCAGGCCCGCGGCGAGCAGGTGGGCCTGGCCGGCGAGGAAGACGTGGAGCCGGACGAGGTGCTGGAGTTCGGCGCCGCCCTGGCGGAGGCCGGCGGCGACCGCGACCGCGACCGCCAGTGATCCCAGGCCTGTAAGGCCCGTTCAAGCCGCCCCGACGCCGGCCCCTTCCCATCGGAAGCGGCCGGCGTCTTTTTGAAACCCAAGCCGGACCGGAAGCAGGCGGCAGCGGATGATCTTGCGCACCATCCTGGACGGCCTCATCCGGCGCTTCCTGGTCATCGGCAGCCTTTCGGTCCGCTACCCCGACGGCCAAACCTCCTTCCACCAAGGGCCGCAGCCCGGCCCCGGCATCGCCTTCCACGTCACCCGTTGGCAGGCGGTCCGGCGCATGGCGGTGAACCCGGCGCTCGCGTTTGGCGAGGGCTACATGGACGGCGCGATCATCCCCGCGGGATGCAGCCTCTACGACGCGCTCGACCTGCTGCTGGCCAACATCGCGGCGGGCGGCAAGCAGCCGGTGATGGCGGCGCACGCCATGCTGGGGGTCGCCGTGAAGCGCTGGGCGCAGTTCAACCCGATCCGCCGGGCCGCGCGCAACGCGGCGCATCATTACGACCTGAACGGCCGGCTGTATGCCCTGCTGCTGGACGAGGATCGCCAATATTCTTGCGCCTACTTCCGGACCGGGCAGGAAACGCTGGAGGAGGCGCAGGCGGCGAAGAAGCGGCACATCGCCGCGAAGCTCTGCCTGGAACCGGGCCTGCACGTGCTGGA
>CAHJXG010000495.1 GCA_903644035.1 Rhodospirillales bacterium | reverse complement strand
CGAGAGCTTCATCCGGATCGCCGCCGGGCACGAGGTGTCCGCGCGGCTGCGGCTGGCGCAGGAGGACCTTGACGGCGCCACGGCCGCGGTGATGGCGGCGCTGGAGGCGGTGGGGGGCACCGGCGGCCTCATCGCGGTGGACCGCGCCGGGCGCGTGGCGCTGCCGTTCAACACGCGCGGCATGTATCGCGGCGTCGTGGGCGAGGACGGCGCGGCGCGGACCGGCCTGTATCAGGGACCGATGCAGCTGTACGCCGCCGGGGAATAACCGGTTCCTTCGGCGCTTGCGCTGCGCTATCCTACGGGTTCATTCTGACTTAGTTACAAACAGGCAGGGGTTGAACAATGGGCTATCGGGTCGCGGTTGTCGGCGCCACGGGTGCGGTCGGGCGCGAAATCCTGAAGACCTTGGCCGAGCGGGGTTTCCCGGTGAGCGAGGTCGCCGCGGTCGCCTCCGCCCGGTCCGCCGGGCAGGAAGTCAGCTTCGGCGACAAATCCGTGCTGAAGGTCAAGAACCTTGACACGTTCGACTTCGCCGGCTGGGACATCGGGCTGTTCAGCCCCGGTGCCAGCGTGTCCGCCGTGCACGCGCCGCGCGCCGCCGCCGCCGGGTGCCTGGTGATCGACAACACCAGCCAGTTCCGCATGGAGCACGACGTGCCGCTGGTGGTGCCGGAGGTGAACCCGGAGGCGCTGCGCCGCATCCGCCGCGGCATCGTCGCGAACCCGAACTGCTCGACGATCCAGATGGTCGTGGCGCTGAAGCCGCTGCATGACCGGTTCCGCGTCAGGCGCGTCGTGGTCTCGACCTACCAGTCCGTGTCCGGCGCCGGCAAGGAGGGCATGGACGAGCTGTGGGCGCAGTCCCGCGCCATGTACGTGAACGACCCGGTGACCGCGCAGGAGTTCACCAAACCCATCGCCTTCAACTGCATCCCGCACATCGACAAGTTCATGGAGGACGGCTCCACCAAGGAGGAGTGGAAGATGGCGGTGGAGACGCGGAAGATCCTGGGGTCCGACATCCTCGTGCAGGCGACCTGCGTGCGGGTGCCGGTGTTCATCGGCCACAGCGAGTCCGTCACCGTCGAGTTCGAGCAACCTGTGACGGCCTCCGACGCCCGCGCCATCCTGCGCGAGGCGCCCGGCGTCGTGGTGATGGATACCCGCGACGACGGCGGCTATATCACGCCCGCCGACTGCGCCGGGGAGGACGCGGTGTTCGTGAGCCGCGTCCGCCGCGACCCGACGGTGGAGCACGGGCTGTCGTTCTGGTGCGTGTCGGACAATTTGCGCAAGGGCGCCGCGCTGAACGCCGTGCAGATTGCTGAGGTTGTGGTGGCGCAGGGATTGCTCAAGCAGGCGGCCTGACGATTGGGAACAAAGTTTTAAAGTTGTTGCCGTTTACGTTGTCGTCCCAAGACGGTTCTCGCGTCGGGCTATAACAGGTTTGCAGGGACTCAGCGTGGGTCGGCACCATGGCCCACGCCGGGTGCTGATAGGCTGTTTGTAAGACGCCTATATCTTGGTTGCATATGCTATAGAACAAATGTAGAACGTAAGCCAGCGAGGAGGCGGGCAGCAGAGGCCTTGAGGATCACAGGACTGAACGAGCTTCGAGAACGCCTCGAACGCTTGCGCCCCGACGAGGTGATGGCGCGAGCCTTGACGGAGCAGGCGGCACGCATGGCGGCCAGGGTGCGGGAAGGATTGTCGGAGCCGCCGGGCGGCTCCGGGCACGACGAACCCTGGCTGCAGAGCGGCGCGCTTAGGAGCAGCGTGGGATCGCAGGCGGACGGGCTGCAAGCCGCGGTCGGCAGCAGCGACGCGGCCGCGGTGCCACAGGAGTTGGGCACGGCGCACATGTTAGCCCGCCCGTTCCTAGCACCCGTAGCGGCGGGCATGGGCGAGGAAGTGGCCCGGGCAGTTGGGGGCCGCGGTGGCAGCGGCGCTGCGCGGAGACAGCCTGGACGGGTTCGATCCTAGCAGCCTTCGGCTCGCTTCAGAAACAGGCGAAGACCTGGGGCGCATTGAGGGTGAGGAGCCGCCTGGGCACGAGCACACCCATCGTGGAGTGCATGTGCCCGAGATCGTCCCGGGCCTTCGTGGACCCGACACCTCCTCGAACATTCCTCACATCCCCATTCCGCTTTTGGGTGGCGGCCGCGGCCCCGCTTCTGCCGGGTCCGGCGGGGGCAGGCCCACCCCGGTCGGACCCAGCGCCGAGGGCCTCGCCTCCGAAAGTGGCATGCTTAGTGCCCGTTTGAGAATGGTTATTGAGTAGGATGGGCCACGCGGCGGAGCAGGAGCGCGCCCATTCCGAGGTGGATCATGGCATCGGACACGTCGAGGCGGCGTTCGTAGTCGCGCACCAGCCTGCGCCACCGCACCATCCAGCCGAATGTTCGCTCGACTACCCAGCGCCGCGGCAGCACTTGGAAACCTTTCTGGTCTGGCAGCTTGCGCATGACCTCAAGCGTGAAGTCTTTGTAGGCCGCAAGGCTTGCCAGCCTGCCGCGGTCGTAGGCGCCATCGGCGAACAGGTGCTTGAGCCACGGCCAGCGCTTGCGGATAGCCTTAAGGATCAGCTCGGCCCCAGCTGCATCTTGAACGTCGGCCGTTGTAAGATTGATCATGAGCAAGCGCCCGTCCGTATCCACGGCCACGTGGCGCTTGCGGCCCTTCAGCTTCTTGCCCGCGTCATACCCGCCACCGCCCGGCGCGTGCGGGGCTTTGACGGTTTGGCTGTCCACAACACCGGCAGTCGGACTTGCCTCACGCCCAGCCTGCTCGCGGTCGAGCATGAGCGCGATGTCATGGACGGTTTGGAACAGCATCCGGCGCACGAAGCGCCGAAACCACCAATACACCGTCTCCCACGGCCCGAAATGCACCGGCAACATGCGCCAGCCGCCACCCGAACGGGCCATGTAGCAGATCGCGTTCAGGACCTCGCGCAAATCCACCTTGCGCGTCCTGCCGCATCTGGCAGGCTTAGGCAGCAAAGGCTTGATCTGCTCCCATTCGACATCAGTCAGATCAGTCGGATAACGGCGGCGCTGCTCAAATGCGAGCTGCCGCGCACGGTGCTCCTTGGTCCACATCCAACCAATACGGGAACCAAATATGGCCCAACCCAGCCCGGTCAGCCATTCTCAAACAGGCACTTAGACCTGGGCGCGGCGCAGGTCGCAGCCGTGGCACACGCGCCCGACGGGTGGCCCGTATGGGTGGAGGGGTATGAGGTTGTGGCCGAGACTCGACCCGCAGGCGGCGAGGCACGGCTGCTGGCGATGTTGTTCCTGTTTCGCGATCCTGCGGCAGTGGAGCGAGTGGACGATTGGGCCGTGATGCAAGCTTTGGCCGACCGCCCGGGGAGCGCCGCGGATCGGGTCGGCTTCGATCCAGATGCGTTGGACGGACACCCTCCGCGCGTCATGGTGCTTCGCCGGCCCGCTCGCTGGCCGAAGCCCCAGCCTAGCTGTGGAAGGCCGCTCTCGGTTGACCATCCGTTGACCCTGCCCACCTCAAGCCATAGGAACACGCATTCTACCGCTCGGAGCTGACCACCCCATGGCCGCACTATGAAGGACGTTCGGGACGCGCTGATGGTGGCCTACACCAGCGACGGCAAGACCGTGCGCCGCCCGTTGTCGCCGCATCTGCAGATCTACGCGCCGCAGATCACGTCGATCCTGTCGATCATGAACCGCGTGACCGGGATCGCCCTCTCGGTGGGCACCCTGTTGCTGGTCTGGTGGCTGGTGGCCGCCGCCAGCGGGCCGGGCGCGTTCGCGACCGTGCAGGGCTTCGTCGCCTCGCCGGTGGGGCTGTTCGTGCTGTTCGGCTGGACGGCGTCGCTGTTCTTCCACTTCTTCAACGGCATCCGGCATCTGGCCTGGGACGCCGGGTTCGGCTTCGACCTGCCGCAGACCTATGCGAGCGGCTGGGCCGTGGTCATCGCGACCGCGGTCAGCAGCGTGCTGGTCTGGGCCGTCGGCCTCTGGCTGCTGTGAGGGGCTGAGCGATGCGGGAAGACATCTCCATCAATGTGCGCCGCAGCCAGCTTGGCCGGGCGCGCGGCGTGGGCGCCGGGCACTCGGGGGTCGGGCATTGGCGCACCGAGCGGATCACCAGCATCGCGCTGGTGCCGCTCACCCTGTGGTTCATCTATGCGATGCTGCATCTGGTGGGCGCGTCGCAGCCGGGCGTCGCGGCCTGGGTCAGCAACCCCATTAACGCCACCCTGCTGCTGGTGCTGATCGCCATCACGTTCCAGCACATGCATCTGGGCCTGCAGGTCATCTGCGAGGACTACGTGGCCAACAAGTGGCAGATGGCCTTGATGATCTTGGGCGCCAAGGCGGCCTCGCTCGTGCTGGGATTGCTGGCCAGCATTGCGGTGCTGAAGCTGGCGCTGACCTGACGGGTGGCTGGCCTAATCCGCGCGCGATGCCATATCGTCTGATATCTCTTCTGAGGCGAGCCAAATGAACGCGATCACCATGCCGTCGGCGCGGGCCTATAATGTCATCGACCACACCT
This sequence comes from Rhodospirillales bacterium, assembly GCA_903644035.1. GTDB lineage: Bacteria > Pseudomonadota > Alphaproteobacteria > Acetobacterales > Acetobacteraceae > CAHJXG01. Next base: position 703 of record CAHJXG010000495.1, on the reverse strand, counting down.
ATGACGTCGTGGTGGTGGGCGCGGGCGGTGCCGGGCTGCGGGCAACGCTCGGGATGGGCGCCGCCGGGCTGCGGACCGCGTGCCTGACCAAGGTGTTCCCAACGCGCAGCCACACCGTCGCGGCGCAGGGCGGCATCGGCGCGGCGCTGGGCAACATGGGCGAGGACGACTGGCGCTGGCATATGTACGACACCGTGAAGGGGTCCGACTGGCTGGGCGACCAGGACGCCATCGAGTACATGTGCCGCGAGGCGATCCCCGCCGTCTATGAGCTGGAGCATTACGGCGTGCCGTTCAGCCGGACCGAGGACGGCCGCATCTACCAGCGCCCGTTCGGCGGGCACATGAAGGAGTATGGCAAGACCCCGGCGATGCGCGCCTGCGCCGCCGCCGACCGCACCGGCCACGCGATCCTGCACACGCTGTATCAGCAGAGCCTGAAGCATGAGGTCGAGTTCTTCGTCGAGTATATCGCGCTCGACCTGATCATGGACGAGGAGGGCGCCTGCCGCGGCGTCACGGCCTGGTGCCTGGAGGACGGCTCCATGCACCGCTTCCGCGCGCAGAATGTCGTGCTCGCCACGGGCGGCTACGGCCGGGCCTATTTCAGCTGCACCAGCGCGCATACCTGCACCGGCGACGGCAACGGCATGGCGATCCGCGCCGGCATCCCGATGCAGGACATGGAGTTCGTGCAGTTCCA
>CAHJXG010000494.1 GCA_903644035.1 Rhodospirillales bacterium | reverse complement strand
GCGTTGGCCCCGGGACCCGGCGCGCTGGCCTGCTGCGTCCCACGTCCCGGGGAGGCGCTCGCCTCGGGCTGACGGGTCCGGGCCTGGCGGGCGGCGCGCAGCTCGGAGTTGCTGGCGTTGAGATCGCGCCGCACCCGGCCCAGCTCGGCCTGCAAGGCCCGGATCTGCGCCTCGATGGCGGCGAGGCGAGGGTCCTCCTGCGCCAGCGCCGGGAGGGTGGTCGACAGGATGGTGCCGGCCAGAAGAAAACGGACGAAGACTCGGGTCATGCTCCACCTGCAATCAGACGCGCGGCCACCTATGAACCAAGGACGTTAACGCACGGATTACAGTCTCGTGTCGCCACAATGACGGGACGCGCCTGCGACTGATTCGCCACACCCCGTCAGGTGAGGTGTGGCAGGCCCAGGTAGTCGCGGCTCTGCATCTCCTCCAGCCGGGACGCGGTGCGCTCGAAGGCGCGGGCGCCCTCTCCCCGCTCATAAAGCTGGTCCGGCGTCGCGTCGGCGCTGGCGACCAGCTTGACCCGGTGGTCATACAGCGCGTCGATCAGCACGATGAAGCGCCGGGCCAGGTCGTAGTTGTCGGGCGACAGCCGGGGCACGCCGTCCAGCACAAGGGCCTGGTAGTGCGTCGCCAGCGCCAGGTAATCTCCTGCCCCCAGCGGCTGCCCGCACAGCGCGTCGAAGTCGAAGCGCGCGACGCCCTGCGCCGCGAGCGGCACGGCGAGGACGCGGCCCATCACCATCAGCCGCTCCGGCCGGGCCTTGGCGCCGGCGGTCAGCTCACGAAACGCCTCGTCCAGGGCCCGGTCGGCGCGGTCATCCACCGGCACGTGCCAGGTCGGCATCCCGCGCAGCCGTTGCCGCCGCCAGTCGCGGCTGCCGGTCATCACCAGCACGTCCAGATGCTGCTTCAGCAGCGCGATGAACGGCAGGAAGGCGTCGCGCCCGGGCTGCCCGGCGAACAGGTCGTCCGGCCGGGTGTTGCTGGTGGCGACCACGACGACGCCGCGGGCGAACAGCGCCTTGAACAGCCGGCCCAGGACCATGGCATCGGCGATGTCGTTCACCTGGAACTCGTCGAAGCACAGCAGCGACGCCTCCGCCGCGATGGCGTCGGCGAGCGGCGGGATCGGGTCGTCGGAGTGCGGGTCGGCCAGGCGGTGCGGGGCGCGGCGCCAGGCGTAGATGCGCCGGTGCGCCTCCTGCATGAACTCGTGGAAATGGATGCGGCGCTTGCGCGGCACGTCGGCCGCCTCGAAGAACAGGTCCATCATCATGCTTTTGCCGCGGCCGACATCGCCAACCAGGTAGAGGCCATGCGGAAAGTCCTCGGGCATGTCGTCCCGCCACCGGAACATGCGGCCGAAGAAGCCGGGCGCCACCGGAGGCTCCGCCGCATAGCCGCGCAGCCGCATCCAAAGCACCTGCAGCCGCTCGGCGACCAGGGCCTGCGACGGGTCGGTGGCGAGGTCGCCTGCGGCGAGCCGGGCGCGATACGAGGCGAGCGGCCCGCCGGCGTTGGCATTCAAGGGCGGGGTCATACGATGGCTCCGGATCGAACGCAGGGACGGGCGCGGCAATAAAGCCACGCATCAAGAAATTGCGAGTTAGTAATCAATCTATAGATTAAGCGGGCCGTTTGTCCGAGAATTGCAACCTCAGGGAGAGACGGGCCATGAGAATGGTTTTGGCGGCACTCGCGTTGGGCATGACCCTTATCGGCTCCGCCTCGGCGGTCGAATACCGCACTCCGGCGACAAAGCAACTCTTCACCTGCGCGGCGCGAGGCCTGACGCGCGTATCTGCACCGGCCGCGCCGGAGCGGTGCTGCGAAGGGAGTCTGAAGTGCGCGCAGTTCCTGGCGACCGGCGGCGTGCTCAAGCCGGCGCGCGACCCGCGCACGTGACACAGCCCGCCATGGCGGTTGAACCACGGGGCTGGTCCGCCTAGGTTTGTTGAATGAACGCACTTGATTACGCGGCCCTCGCCGCCACTCCCATCGCCGCCGACCCGTTCACCCATGTCGTCGTCCCGCAGTTCGTCCCGGCGCCGATGCTGGGACAGGTGGTGCAGGGATTGCCCGCCTTGACCAAGGGCGGTTCGTTCCCGACCGAGGGCCTGCGCCTCGGCGACGCCGCCCGTGCCCTGATGACCGAGCTGGAGGGTGACCGCTTCCGCATGGCGGTCGCCGAGAAGTTCGGCCTGGCCCTGGACGACGCGCCCGTCATGGTCACGCTGCGCGGCCAATCGCGCGAGAAGGACGGCCGCATCCATTGCGACAGCACGGCCAAGCGGGTCACGGTGCTGCTCTATCTCAACCCCGACACCGAGGCCTGGGCCAAGCAGGAGGGCTGCCTGCGGCTGCTGCGCGGCCCCGACGACATCGAGGATTATGCCGTCGAGGTGCCGCCGGTGAACGGCACCCTGCTGGTGTTCCCCAACGGCCCGACCACCTGGCACGGCCACAAGCAGTTCGTCGGCCGCCGCTACGTCATCCAGTTGAACTGGATGACGACGGACGACAAGGCGCGTTACGAGCTGCGGCGGCACAAGGTATCGGCGTTCATGAAGCGGCTGACCCGCGCCGCCTAGCCTACTCGCGCTGCAGAACGCGGTCGTTGATGAAGCTGGCGAGGCCGCCGGCCACGAAATCGCGTTTCAACGCGACCTCGTCATACTCGGTGCGGACCCACTCCATGAACGGCAGGCGGCCCTCGGCCTCGGCGGCGTAGCGCAGGAAAAAGGCGTCGAGCACGCCGGTGCGTGCCCGGCGCCAGTGGCCGAAGCGCCAGGAGAGCTGCCGCAATGCCTCGGCCGCCGTGCCGCCCTCGAACATGATGGCGAGGCCAGAGGCGAGGCCCGCCCGGTCGGCTCCGGACTTGCAATGCATCAGCGCCGGGGTCTGCAGCGTCCGGTAGATGTCGGCGAAGCGCAGGATGCGGTCCCGGTGCGGCGCGCCGCGGCTCTCGAAGGCCATATCGACGTGCACCAGGCCGAGCCGGGCCGCGGCGGCGCGCGACAGCGCATCCGACCCGCACTTCCGCTGCCCGCGCAGGTTGACCAAGGTGCGCAGCCCGAGCCGCCGGGATGCCGCCGCCAGGTGACCCGGCGTCGGATGGTTCGACCGGTAAAGCCGCCCGGGGATCACCTCCGCGAAGTTGGTCCAGACCGTGCGGAACACCGCATGATCGACCAAGAGGCTGTCGCGCCAGGCATCGGTGCGACCAAGCCTCGTGTCCAGCGACCCGTTGAATGCCACCTCGGACCCGCCCGGTGCTCAGCCTTTGCGGTCGACCAGAAGCTGCTTGATCTCTCCGATGGCCTTGGCGGGGTTAAGCCCCTTGGGACAGGTCTTGGTGCAGTTCATGATCGTGTGGCAGCGGTAGAGCTTGTAGGGGTCCTCCAGCGCGTCCAGCCGGTCGCCGGTGTACTCGTCCCGGCTGTCGGCGATCCAGCGGTAGGCCTGCAGCAGGACGGCCGGGCCGAGATAGCGGTCGCCGTTCCACCAGTAGCTCGGGCAGGAGGTGGTGCAGCAGAAGCACAGGATGCACTCCCACATGCCGTCCAGGGCGGCACGCTCCTCCTTGCTCTGCAGCCGCTCGGCATCCGGCGGCGGCAGTGTGTCGGACTTCAGCCACGGCTCGATGCTGCGAAGCTGGGCGTAGGCCTGGGACAGGTCGGGCACCAGGTCCTTCACCACGGCCATGTGCGGCAGCGGGTAGATGCGCACGGCGCCGTTCACCTCGTCATGCGCCTTCAAGCAGGCCAGGGTGTTGCCGCCGTCGATGTTCATCGAGCAACTGCCGCAGATCCCCTCCCGGCACGACCGGCGGAAGGTGAGCGTCGGATCGACCTCGTTCTTGATGTAGATCAGGGCGTCCAGCACCATCGGCCCCACCTTGTCGAGGTCAAGCTCGTAGGTGTCGATGTGCGGGTTGGCGCCGTCGTCGGGATTCCAGCGGTAGACCCGGAACTCCTTGGTCCGGGTCGCGCCGGGCGCAGCCTTGTAGGTCTGCCCCTGTCCGATCTTGCTGTTCTTGGGCAGCGTGAAGGTGGCCATCGTTCTTGCTTCTTTCGCCTAGTAGACGCGCTTCTTCGGGGGAAACACGGAGACTTCGTTGGTCAGCGTCTGCATCTTCACCTCGCGGTAGCCGAGGTCTACCTTGCCCTGCGTGTCGCACCAAGCGAGGGTGTGCTTCATCCATTCGCCGTCGTCGCGCTCGGGGAAGTCGTCATGGGCGTGGGCGCCGCGGCTTTCCTGCCGGTTCTCGGCGCTGACCATGGTGGTCATGGCGTTGCCCATCAGGTTGTCGAACTCCAGCGCCTCCACCAGGTCGCTGTTCCAGATCAGCGAGCGGTCGCTCACCTGCATGTCGGCCATGCCGGACCACAGGCCCTGCATCTTCGACACGCCCAACTTGAGGCTTTCGCTGTTGCGATACACCGCGGCGTGCGACTGCATGACCTTCTGCAGCTCGAACCGCATGGCAGAGACCTTGGTGCCGCCGCTCGCGTTGCGGGTGCGGTCGAAGCGGTCGAGCGTCGCCTCCCCGGCGCGCGCCGGCAACGGCGCCTGGCTGGCGCCGGGCTTGATGATCTCGGCGGCCCGGTGCGCGGCGGCGCGGCCGAACACCACGAGGTCGAGCAGCGAGTTGGTGCCGAGCCGGTTCGCCCCGTGCACCGACACGCAGGCGGCCTCGCCGACTGCCATCAGGCCGGGCACCACGGCGTCCGGGTCGCGCGCGGTCGGGCGCAGCACCTCGGTGCGGTAGTTCGTCGGCACGCCGCCCATGTTGTAGTGCACGGTCGGCAGCACCGGGATCGGCTCCTTGGTCACGTCCACGCCCGCGAACACCTTGGCGGTCTCGCTGATGCCCGGCAGCCGCTCATGCAGCAACTCGGCGCCCAGGTGCTCCAGGTGCAGATGGATATGGTCCTTGTTGGCACCCACGCCGCGCCCGGCGTTGATCTCCAGCGTCATGGACCGCGACACCACGTCGCGGCTGGCCAGGTCCTTGGCGGTCGGCGCGTAACGCTCCATGAACCGCTCGCCCTCGGAGTTGGTGAGGTATCCCCCCTCCCCGCGCGACCCCTCGGTGATCAGGCAGCCAGAGCCGTAGATGCCGGTCGGGTGGAACTGCACGAACTCCATGTCCTGCATCGGGATGCCGGCGCGGATCGCCATGCCGTTGCCGTCGCCGGTGCAGGT
>CAHJXG010000493.1 GCA_903644035.1 Rhodospirillales bacterium | reverse complement strand
GACGTGTGCTCTTCCGATCTGAAGGCGCCCTCGAACGCGCTTTCGCCGAGGGGGCGCCGGGTGTTGGGCTGCTCGCGCGCGCGCACCGCCTCGGGCAGGGTTGCCGGGTCGCCGCGCCGGCCCACCGCGATCATCTGCTCGATCCGGTAGCCGATGGGCACGCCGAGTTCGGCAAAGGCGCGGTCCATGTCGAAGCCGACCATGCCGTGCGCCTGGTAGCCCATCCGCGTCGCCTGCAGCGCGAAATACGCCCAGCCGGCGCCGGCGTCGTGGCTGTGGCTGTGGGACGGCACCTCGCTGTCCTTGCCCGGCACGGCCATGGTGGACTTGGACAGCAGCACCAGCAGCGCCCCGGCGTCCTTGGACCAGTTGCGGTTGCCCTCGACCAGCAGCCCCAGGAACTGCTCCCAGTGCGGCCCGTCCTTGATGGCATACAGGAAGCGCCAGGGCTGCGAGTTGTAGGACGACGGCGCCCAGCGCGCGGCCTCCAGCATGGTCATCAGGTCCTCGCGCGGCACGGGCTGGCCGTCGTAGGCACGGGGCGACCAGCGCTCGAGGAACACCGGATCGATGGGATGGTCGGCGGTGCGGTTGTTGGCAGTCAGGGACATGGGGCGCTTTCTAAGGTTGGGGACGGGACGGCCTGGGCGGGATCGCCCGGCCGCTGCGCGGAGAGTTTGCCCCGGCGCCGTCCGCCGTCAATAGAACGCCTGCACGCCCGCTGGCCGCGTCTGCCGGGCCGCCGGCGTGATGCCCGCGCCTCGTGACGCCGTTCATGCTGCCCAGCGACGTCCCCGCCCCAAGGTGCATTATGCAACACGGCAGCACCATCTTCTTGACAAACACAGAAGTAAAAAAGACAGCTCTTCGGTCGACTATAGTATTATACATAACAAGCACAGGGTTGTTACCGCATGGCGATAAAACACTGCCTGAGCCGTAAGCCAACCCTCTTGCAGAACCGGGCTGCGTCAGCTTGTCTGACTGCCAATTCTTTACTCAGGCTGACGGCGTCCATGCCTGACATGAATGCGTCGTATTCTTTCCTTCGCCTCAGCCAAATCCAGGTCACGGCGGAATGAGAGCGTGACTCTCCTGTGCGGGCCGGGCGGCAGCATGGCCGCGCTGCTTGAGGAGGCGGAGAACGAGCTGTCCCGCGGAGGGGTGGCACCGCCGCGACATCGTGCCCCATGCCCAATCCGGAAAGGACCTCTCCGATGCCGACCAGACACTCCCGCGCCATGACTGCCGCGCCAAGCAGGCCGGGTCGGTTGCTGGCCGCAGCAGCGGTTGCCCTGCTCGGCGCCTGCACCGCCGCGCCGCAGACGGCCGAGCGCGCAGTGGCCGAGCCCCCCACAACGGAGGCCCAGCCGTTCGACGCCGCCATGAGCAGCCTCGCCACCGGGCTGTTCGCCGGCGCGCGGCTCGACCCGTCCGAGCAGCGCGTCTTCATCGTCGATCCGCCGGTTGACCTGGCGACGGTCCGGCACTCCGCGGTCACGCGCGACGTGGAGCGCCGGATCGTGAACGTCGTGGGCCAGCGCTACCCCAACCTGCAGGCCAGCCCCTTGGCCGAGACCTCGCTGGAGCGCAAGCCCATCGTGGTGCTGAGCTGCATGACCCCGGTCTCCGGGCCGGGCGAGATGCGGCCCTACCTTGACGGCCCGACCCAGACGTATCGCGTCTGGGCGTCGCTCTCGGACACGCGCACGGGCAAGATCGTCTCGTCGAACACGGTCTGGGTGCGTGGCGAGGACGTGGACGTGACGCCGACCAAGTTCTTCCAGGACAGCCCGGCCTGGGCGATGGACAACAGCATGAAGGCCTACCTGAAGGTCTGCGGAGGCAAGCCGGGCGACACCATGGATTCGGCCTACCTGAACGGCATGGGCACCTCCGCCGTCGTCAACCAGGCGACCGCCGCCTACGAGGCTGGACGCTACCCGGAGGCGCTGGCCTACTACACCCAGGCCAGCCAGCTGCCGGGGGGCGACCAGATGCGGGTCTGGAACGGGGCGTACCTGACCAACGTGGCGCTCGGGCAGACACGGGAGGCCGAGGAGGCGTTCGGCAAGATGGTGGATGCCGGGCTGGCGCAGGGCAAGCTCGCGGTGAAGTTCGTGTTCCGTCCGGCGTCCGTGCAATTCTGGCCGGACCGGGCCGTGAACGGGCAGTACCCGGCCTGGCTCCGCCAGATCGCGCAGCGCAGCGTCGCGCGCCGGACCTGCCTGCTGGTGGTCGGCCACAGCAGCCCCACCGGCACTCGGGCCGCGAACGAGCTCCTGTCCGAGCGGCGGGCGCAGTTCGTGCGCGGGCAGATCGTGCGGGATGCCATGGTGCTGCGGACGCGGACGGAGGCGCGCGGGCGCGGCGCGAGCGAGCCGCTGGTCGGCACCGGCAAGGACAATGCGTCCGACGTGCTGGACCGCCGCGTGGAGTTCGAGCCGCGGGCCTGCAACACGCTGCGGGCGGAGCGGATGCCGGGCCGGGTCTGACGCTGGCCGGCCGCCGAGGCAGGGCGTCGAAGTCGGTGACGTGGCGGCGGGGCTGCTCCAGAAGGATGGCGGGCGGCCTGCCATCCGAGCGGATGCAACTTATCAGGAGGCCTGCGTTTGCCTTCAATCGACATGGGGAAATGATAATGAGACGCTGCACCGCTTCGATGCTCGCCGGCCTCGCGGCCTTCGCCCTCATGACGGCCCCCTTGGCGGCACAGGCCGAGGACAGCCCACCGAAGCCGAAGGGCGGCACTCTCAAGGGCGCCGCGGTGGGCGGCGTCGCTGGCCACATGATGGGCGGGCACACCAAGACGGGGGCCGCGGTCGGCGCGGTGGCCGGCCACCACGAGAAGGCCAAGTCCCAGGAGCGCATCAACGCCGGCCAGCAGCCCTAGCCGCGGCGCGACCGTGGGATGGCGTCAGCCTGGCTGCGCCGTAGCGGGAACGCTGCCGCCAGGCGTCGGTCCCGGCATTGGCAAGGTGTCAAATCCGCCGCCCATCCGGTAGGATAGCCGCTGCCGCAGGTGGCGGCCCCAGGGGCGGATCATCGGCCATCGACGAGATCGTTGACATCAGCGGCCGCAAGGTGACGCGGCGGCGGCAGGCCCTCCTGCGCATCGGCGGCCCCGTGCTGGGTGTGGCGCTCGTCATCCTCTCCATTCTCGGCATCGCGACCTACAGCCACCAGGCGAACCGGGCCGGCGCCCTGCTGCTGTCCGAAACGGTGCTGGACGCGCTGCAGGCGCGCATCGCGCAGGAGGTGAGCAGCTATCTCAGCCCGGCGACCCAGGCGGCGCTGATCGCGCGCGACATGGTGGCCCGCAACGCCATCCCCGATGGCCCGGCGGCCATCGAGGGCTTCGCCGCCAGCATGTTGAACCAGGTGCCGAACCTCGAAGGCTTCTACGTCGGCACCGGCGACGGCGACTTCACCATGGTGCGGCGCAACCCCACGGGCGGCACCGACACCAAGCTGATCGCCAACCGCCCCGATGCGCGCCAGGTGTCCTCCACGCACCTGGACGCCGCCGGCCAGCTGGTGGAACGCACCCTCAGCCCCGAGGACAGCTTCGACCCGCGGGAGCGCGTCTGGTACCAGGGCGCGTTGAAGACCGCTGGGGTGTATTGGTCGCGGCCCTACATCTTCTTCACGACGCAGGCGCCGGGCATCACCGCGGCGATCCGCCTCACGCAGCCGGGCCGGACGGACCGCGTGTTCGGGGTGGACGTCACGCTGGAGGCCCTGTCGGGCTTCCTCGGCGCCTTGCAGATCGGCCGCACCGGGCGCGCCGCCATCATCGACGGCGCCGGCGGCGTGATCGCGG
>CAHJXG010000492.1 GCA_903644035.1 Rhodospirillales bacterium | reverse complement strand
GGGTCTGCGACCCTGGCATCATTGCGTGAGAGGCCTGGACACTACGCCTGGCGCGTATTGACCTTGGCGCCGCGCGCCGCACGATATGCGGTGAGTGACTGGGTGGCCTTCACGATCTCCCCTTCGGCGTCAGATCCTTAGGCCACCCATGGAGGCGCCGCAGGTGCAGGCGCCCCGCGGCTCGCTCCCCTGGACTACTGCCTGCCGTATTGATCGGCGATCTTAGCCTTGTCGCGATGACGCACGTACGCGCCGGTCGCGCAGCCAGCGATGGCACCCAGCACGCCGTGTCCGGCAAGGTGCCCACCGGCGGCACCGACCGCACCGTAGCGCAAGCAGCCGCCGCCGGGCTTGGGAATTTCGCCGCTTTGCTGCTGCTGATAGGTTTGCGAGTAGCGGGAGTCGCGCGGGTCGATCCGGCGCTGGTCCGGCATCGGCTGGATCTGGTCGCCCTGGAACGAAAACGCCTCGCCCGAAGTGGCCTGGCCGGATGTGGCGGGCCGCGTGACCTGTGCGCCGGCCATGCCGGAACTCAGGCTGAGGGCGGTGACGGCGCAAACGAGCAGCTTGGATTTCATGGCGTGATGTCCTGGACTGGTGTTGGAGGAGGGCGGCGTCATGCGTTCACGCCTCCGCTCGCCTTGACCGACAGGTAACGCCGGGACGGGGCAAAGGTTACTTCGGTCGAGGGCCAGCATGTCTGACGCGGTGCGTCAGGGCGTCGTGGGTCGTTTGCGGGGCGAAACCGGACTGCTGCCAGACCTCCCGCAGCAGCGGGGGCACCAGGGTGCCGGATCCCGCCCAGAACAGCACCAGCGCCACGATGAGCGGCTCGAACGGCGAGCCGGTCTTGCACAGCGGAAACGCCCAGGTGGCGCGCAGCGGCCAGGCGAGCCGCAGGCCGCGCGGCGTCAGCAAGTCCGCGGCGAGGTGTGAGAGGTAGCCGACGGTCAAGGGAGCCGCGATCCACCGCGGCGCGGCGCCGTGCAGGCCCCATGCGCAGGCCGCGACTGCCACCGCCGAATGGGTCACGCCGCGATGGCCAAGGATCGCCGCGATCCCGGATGACATCGGGCGCAGCCGCCGGCCGAGCCAGGATTTCGGGTGGTCGATGTCGGGAAGCAGCGACCCCAGCAGGGCCAGGCCCAGGCAGGAGGGCGCGGCGGCGGGAAGGCCAAGGCGGGGCGCCGCAACGAGCCAGGCCGCCACCCCGAGTGCCACGTGCGATCCCGCCATCATCGGCCCGCGAACCCTTTCCCATGCTGCCCTGGACACTTGCCCCCGGGATGCGCCGAACGCAAACGGCCCGGACGGCCTGCGCGTCGCGACGGCGTCGATCTGGCTCGGCTTAACGAAAAACTTACCCGGCAACGCTACCCTGGGTTGGGTTGTCTGATTTCGGCAAATCAGGCGCAAGCACAATCGGGATTGCAGGCGGATGGCGACGAAGACATGGAACGGGCGGACCGGCGCCTTTGCAGTCGATGCCAACTGGACGCCGCAGTCGGCTCCCGCACCCGGCGACACGGCGGTCATCATCGCCGGCACCGTGACCGCCGCCGGCGTGCTGCCGGGTTTCCTGACCATCGCGCTGGGCACGCCGGGCGGCGGAAGCCCGACGCTGATCCTGGCGGGCGCGACGCTCGCGGCGTCCGACCAACTGACCACGGCGGCTGGCGCCACGCTGCAGGTGCAGGGGACCGTCAGCAACCTGGGCGGCATCGTGGTCAGCCGCGGGACGCCGGGCCTGGCGTCATTCCGCATTGGCGAGCGGCTGGAGAGCGCCGCCGCGACCCTCATCAACCGCGGCTCGATCCTGGTCAGCGATGCAGCCCTCGAGATCACAGCCGGCGGCCCGGGCGATCGGCTGCAGAATGACGGCCTGATTTCGATCCACAGCCCGAACCGGACGCCGCAACTGACATACGTGTCGGCCGGGATCCTCGGCGTCGGCACGGTGTCGCTCGGCCCGTACGTGACGTTCGAGGCCGCGTCGGCGGTGGGCGCCGGGCAGACCTTCGTCTTCGAGCCTGGGGGCGCCGGCACCACCACGCTCCGGATCGACGCGGGCGCGCTGTTCGCCGGCACGGTGGCCGGGTTCGGCATGGGCGACACCCTCCAGCTGATCAGCAGCCGTTGGGACGCCGCCGCCTATCGGCAGACCGATGCGTATGGCGGGGTGCTGACGCTGTCGCTCGGCGGGGCCGTGGTGCAGGCGGTCACGTTCAGGGGCATCTATACGATCGCGAGCTTCGGCCTCCGCGAATCCGTGCCGTTCGGCAGCAGCCAGGCCTCCACCGCGATCACGCTGAGCGACAGGCTGTTCGACCCCGGTTACTACCTTCGGCAGAACCCGGACGTCGCGGCGGCGGGGGCGGAGCCTTACCAGCACTTCATGACCTATGGCTGGCGGGAGGGGCGCGACCCCAGCCTGCTGTTCTCCGTCGGCAAGTACCTGGCGGCCAATCCCGACGTGAGCCGAGCCGCACTCAACCCGTTGCTGCATTACGAGCTGTATGGTCAGGCCGAGGGCCGCGCGGCCAGCCCCGCCGGGGGCGTCGCGGCGGCTGACCTGCTTATCGAGCCCACTTATTATGCCCAGCAGCTTGGCGCCTCCATCGTTCCGGCCGGAGTCGCCGGGCAACAACAGGCGGCCTGGAGCTTTGACGCGACCGGCTGGCGGCAGGGGCTGAACCCGGACGCGCTGTTCGACACCAACTACTACCTGGCGCAGAACCCGGACGTGCGGGCGGCCGGGATCAGCCCGCTGGCGCACTACGAGGCGTATGGGTGGCGCGAACAGCGCGATCCCAGCCTGCTGTTCTCCGTTGGCAAGTACCTGGCCGCGTATCCGGATGTGCGGGCGGTGGGGGTGGAGCCTTTGCTGCACTACCTGAGCTACGGCCAAGGCGAGGGGCGCCTGGCGTTCCTTTCTGGGCCTGCTGCGGCAGCCGACCCGCTCGTTGATCCCGCCTATTACGACAGGCAGCTTGGCGCGACGCTGATCCCCACCGGGACGGCGGCCCAGCTTCAGGCGGCGGCGAGCTATAACGCGGTGGGCTGGCGACAGGGGCTGAATCCGGACGCATTCTTCGACACCAGCTATTATCTCAGCCGCAATGCCGACGTCGCAGCGGCGCAGGTCAATCCGGTCAGGCACTACGAGCAGTATGGCTGGCGCGAGGGCCGCAACCCGTCGGCGCAATTCAACGTCGCCAAGTACCTGGCCGCCAACCCGGACGTCCGCGCGGCGAATCTGGATCCGTTGCAGCATTTTCTG
>CAHJXG010000491.1 GCA_903644035.1 Rhodospirillales bacterium | reverse complement strand
GAGCGCGCGCCGCGTGGCCGGGTCGGTGGGACTCGGGCGGGGCGGCACCTGCGAGAGGTTCGGATAGGGGTCATCGACGCCCGGCGGCGGCGGGCGCACCTCGGCGATCTTGCCGCCCTGCAGATCGTGCCACCATCCGATCGGCGTATCGAGCGTCAGCTTGCTGTCGCTCATCCGCTCGACGCCGCCGCACGCCGTCGCCAGCAGCCCCGCAAGCAGCGCAACCCTCGTTCGTACGTTTCGAAAGAGTGTCACTTGTTCCCCCAGGTCCGGACGCCTAGGTTCGGCCCGGTCGCATCTCGCCATCCGCCGGCCCCGTCCCATGCGTGTCGGCGACATGTAGCGCGCCACGGCGCCAGACGGAAAGGATACCCGAGCATGGACCCACGCGGCACATCCCGACCTGCGCAGCCCCCATCCATGGCGCCCCAGTTTCCGGTCGGCAGCCCCGCCGTGCTCGGGCGGTCGATGGCCGACATCGCCGAACGCTCGCAGCGCCTGGTGGCCGACTGGCTGCACCGGCAGTCGCGCGACGCGCCGGAGCTGTGCCCGCTGAATGTCGCGCACGCCTTCGTGGAGATGACCGCGCAGCTGATGAGGGATCCGGCCCAGGTGGCGCACGCTCAGCTTGGGCTGTGGCAGGACTACATGACGCTGTGGCAGAGCACGACGCGGCGCATGTGGGGCATGAAGGCAGGCCCGGTCATCGAGGCCGACCCCGGGGATCCGCGGTTCAGGGACAGCGCCTGGAACGAGGTCGAGGTCTTCGACTTCATCAAGCAGACCTACCTGCTGACCGCCCGCTACGTGCAGGGCATCGTGGCCCGGGCTGACGGGCTGGACGCGAAGACGGCGCAGAGGGTGGATTTCTACTCGCGCCAGTTCATGGACGCGATCAGCCCGACCAACTTCCTGATGACCAACCCCGAGGTGCTGCGCAGGACCGTCGAGACCGGGGGGGAGAACCTGCTGCGCGGTCTCAGCAACCTGCTGTCGGACCTGGAGCGCGGGCGCGGCAAGCTGACGGTCAGGGCGGCCGGCCTTGACGCGTTCAAGATCGGCAGGGACATCGCGGCCTCCCCGGGCAAGGTCGTCTTCCAGAACGAGCTGATGCAGCTCATCCAGTACTCGCCCGCGACCCGCACGGTCCTGCGGCGACCGCTGCTGATCGCGCCGCCCTGGATTCGCAAGTTCTACGTCCTCGACCTCCGCCCGCAGAACAGCTTCGTGCGCTGGGCCGTGGAGCAGGGCCACACCGTCTTCATGATCAGCTGGGTGAACCCCGACGAACGCTCGTCCGAAAAGGGCTTCGAGGCCTACGTCGCCGAGGGGACCCTCGCCGCGCTGGACGCGATCGAGCGGGCGACCGGCGAGCGGGAGGTGAACGCCATCGGCTACGGCCTGGGCGGCACGCTGCTGGCCAGCACGCTCGCCTGGATGGCCGCGGTCGGCGATGACCGGGTCAAGTCGGCGACGTTCCTCGCCACCATGCTGGACTTCAAGGAGGCCGGCGAGCTCGGCGTTTTCATCGACGAGGAGCAGTTGCGGACGCTGGAGGAGGCGGAGCAGCGCGGCGCGGCGGCTGACGGCGGCCTGGCGGCGACCTTCAACATGCTGGGCGCCAACGACCTGATGTGGTCCTTCGTCGTCAACAACTACATGCTCGGCCACGAGCCGTTCCCGTTCGACCTGCTGTACTGGAACAGCGACAGCACCCGGGTGCCGACGCGGATGCACCAGTTCTACCTGCATCGGATCTACCGACATAACCTGCTCCGCGAACCCGGCGGGATCGAGATCGTCGGGCAACCCATCAGCCTGGACCGCATCAGGACGCCATCATACTTCCTCGCGGCCTGCGAGGACCACATCACGCCCTGGAGGAGCGCCTATGGCGGCATGAGGCTCCTGGGCGGGCCTGGCCGCTTTGTGCTTGCCGCCAGCGGCCATGTCGCCGGCGTGGTCAACCCCCCGCAGGGTGGCAAGTATCGCTACTGGACCAATGCGGAGCACCCGGAGGACCCGAACGCCTGGCTGACCGGCGCGACCGAGATGGCCGGAAGCTGGTGGCCCGACTGGCAGCGCTGGGTGTCTGCGCTGGACAACGCGCACGTGGCGGCGCGCGTGCCCGGCGACGGCGCCCTACCCGCGATGGAGGATGCGCCGGGCCGTTACGTCGGGGCTTGGGCGTAAGCCCGGCGCCGTCAGTGCGACAGGCCCTGCACGACCTCGTCCGTCATCTTCTTCGCATCGCCGAACAGCATCATCGTGTTCGGGCGGAAGAACAGCTCGTTGTCCACGCCGGCATAGCCCGACGCCATGCTGCGCTTGATGAACAGCACGGTCTTCGCCTTGTCCACGTCGAGAATCGGCATCCCGTAGATCGGTGACTTGGGATCGGTCTTGGCCGACGGGTTGGTCACGTCGTTGGCGCCGATCACGTAGACCACGTCGGCCGTGCTGAACTCGCTGTTGATCTGCTCCAGCTCGAACACCTCGTCATAGGGCACGTTGGCCTCGGCCAGCAGCACGTTCATGTGGCCGGGCATGCGGCCGGCGACGGGGTGGATGGCGTACTTCACCTCGACGCCCTCCTTCTTCAGCGTGTCGGCCATCTCGCGCAGCGAGTGCTGCGCCTGCGCCACCGCCATGCCGTAGCCCGGCACGATGACGACCTTGGACGCGTTCTTCATGATGAAGGCGGCGTCGTCCGCGTTGCCGGCGCGGACCGAGCGGTCGGCGTGCGCCGGGTCCACGGCCGCCGCGCCGCCCGCATCGGTGCCCCAGCCGCCCAGCAGCACGTTCAGGATGCTGCGGTTCATCCCCTTGCACATGATGTACGACAGGATCGCGCCCGATGCGCCCACCAGCGCCCCGGTGATGATGAGGGCGAGGTTCTGAATGGTGAAGCCGATGCCGCAGGCCGCCCAGCCGGAGTAGCTGTTCAGCATGGACACCACGACCGGCATGTCGGCACCGCCAATCGGGATGATGATGAGGAAGCCGAGGCCCAGGGCCAGCAGCGCCAGCAGCCAGAACAGCGGCTGGCTGCCGGTGGCGACGAACACGACGAGCAGCGCCAGCAGCACGAGGCCGAGCGCCAGGTTGAGCTGGTGCTGCCGGGCGAACAGGATCGGCGCGCCCTTCATGATGCCCTGCAGCTTGGCAAAGGCGATCAGCGAACCGGAGAAGGTGATGGCGCCGATCACCAGGCCAAGCGACATCTCGATCAGCGACTGCGTGTGGATGGCGCCGGGCACGCCGATGCCGAACGAGGCCGGCGCGTTCAGCGCGGAGGCGGCGACGAACACCGCGGCCAGGCCCACCAGCGAGTGGAAGGCGGCGACCAGCTGCGGCAGCGCCGTCATCTGGATGCGGCGCGCCACGACGACGCCGATGGCGCCGCCGATCAGGATGGCGACCGCGATCAGCAGGAAGCCCGAGCCGGACATGCCGCGCTGCAGCAGCGTCGCGAGCACGGCGATGCCCATGCCGACCATGCCGAACAGGTTGCCCTGCCGCGAGGTGACGGGGCTGGACAGCCCGCGGAGCGCCAGCACGAACAGGACGGCGGCGACGAGGTAGGCGAGCGAGGTGAGGGAGGCGCTCATGCTACTTGCGCACCAGCGGCTTCTTGGCCTGGAACATCGACAGCATCCGCTGGGTCACGACGAAGCCGCCGAAGATGTTGATGCTGGCAAGCAGCACCCCCAGAAAGCCGAAGGCGCGTGCCCAGTTGTTGTCGGACAGCCCGACCGCCAGCATGGCGCCGACGACGATCACGGAGGAGATCGCGTTGGTCACGCCCATCAGCGGCGAATGCAGCGCGGGCGTCACGTTCCAGACCACGTAGTAGCCGACGAAGCAGGCCATCAGGAAGATCGCCAGCAGGAAGATGAACGGCTCCACCGCCGTCGCCACCGGCTCCAGCCCGGCGCTCGCCACGCGCAGCTGGTCAGCCAGGGAGGCGGCGCGCTCGGCAATCCGGACCGCCTCGTCCGCATATGAATTCGGGTTCATCGAGCCTCTCTATGCCGCGGATGCGGACTTGAATTGCGCGTGGGCGACCTGGCCGCCGCGGGTCAGCAGCACGCCGCGCACGATCTCGTCGCTGTCGGGCAGCGCGGGCGCTTGGGCGGCCTTGTCCCAGAACGTGGTCAGGAAGGTCAGCAGGTTGCGGGCATACAGCGAGCTGGCGGCGACGGGAATGCGGCCGGGCCAGTTGGTCCAGCCCAGCACCTTGACGCCACGCTCGGTGATCGTCACCTCGCCCGGCACCGTGGCGGCGCAGTTGCCGCCGGCCTCCGATGCGAGGTCCACGATGACGCTGCCGGCGCGCATGGCGTCGACCATCGGCTGGCTCACGATGACCGGCGCGCGCCGGCCCATCACGAGCGCCGTGCAGATCACCAGGTCGTTCTTCGCGACGGTCGTGGCCATCAGCTCGGCCTGCTTCTGACGGAAGGCGTCGCTCATCTCCTTGGCATAGGCGCCGGTCTGGCCCGCCGTCTCCGCGTCCTCGACGCCCACGTAGGTGGCGCCGAGCGACTTGATCTCCTCCTTGGCCGCTGGGCGCACGTCGGTCGCCGACACGATGGCGCCGAGCCGCCGGGCGGTCGCGATGGCCTGCAGCCCGGCGACGCCCGCGCCGATCACGAACACCCGCGCCGGCGGCACGGTGCCGGCGGCCGTCATCATCATCGGAAAGCCGCGGTCGAACGCGCCTGCGCCCTCGATCACCGCGCGGTAGCCGGCGAGGTTCGCCTGGCTGCTCAGCACGTCCATGCTCTGCGCCCGGGTGATGCGCGGCAGCAGCTCCATGGCGCAGGCGTCGATCCCGGCCGCGGCAAGGGACGGCACCAACGCCTGATCGCTCAACGCCCCGCTGATCGCGACCAGCACGGCGCCACGCGGGATCATCGCCCGGATCTCGGGACCTGGCATCTGCACCGCGAACACGACCCCGGCGCCAGCGAGCGCCGCGCCAGCGTCGGGCGCCACCTCGGCGCCGGCCGCCTGGTAGTCCGCATTCTCAACCGCGCTCGCCTGGCCGGCGCCCGCCTCGACGGCCACGGTCAGGCCGAGCGCCACCAGCTTCTTCACCGTGTCCGGTGTTGCCGCCACCCGCGTCTCGGCGGCAGCCCGTTCCTTCAGCACGGCAAGGCGCATACGACGATCCCCAATCCCTAAGACCCAAGATGCCCCGCGCCGCCGGCCAGTGGCAAGACCCCTAGAGGCTGGGCGGCACGCCGGCTTCCAGCAGCGCCGCCGCCTGCCGGGCCGCCACCTCCTCGGTGTTGAAGTCGTCCACCAGCTCATGGAACAGCCGGAACCAGTTCTGCTCCGCCCGCAGCCGGACGAACACGCTGCCCAGGCCCAGCGCCGAGCGGTCCATCAGCACGAACTCCCGCGGCGGCCGCACGCCGCCCGTTTCCTTCAGGCCGGCATGGACCTTCTCCGCCACGCTGCGGCCGTATTGCGGGTCGTCGTTGTCCTGGATGCGCCGCACGCGGTCCTGCAGCAGCGGCTCGTACACGAAGGCCGCCCACTGGTTCAGCATGGCGATCTGCGCCTTGGACAGGTTCTCGAACCCCCAGCCCTCATAGGCGAACTGCGCCTTCGCCTCGTCCCCGTCGCGGATCGCCTCATACAGGTCGATGACCCCGCGGACGAACTTGGGCGGGAACACCCGGATCGCGCCGAAGTCCAGCAGGTTGAGGCCCTCATCCGCCCGGACCTGGTAGTTGCCCAAATGCGGGTCGCCATGGATCACGCCGTAGCGGTAGAACGGCACGTACCAGGCGCGGAACATCGCCTTTGCGATGTGGTTGCGCACCTCCATGGGCGGGTCCTCGTCGATCCGCTGCTGCATCGGCTTGCCCGGCAGCCAGGTCATCGTCAGCAATCGCTGCGTCGTGTAGCCGTCGATCGGCGTCGGCACGCTGGCCAGCGGTTCGTCCCGCAGCATCAGGGCATAGAGCCGCATCTGCGCGGCCTCCCGGAGGTAGTCCAGCTCCTCCCGCAGCCGCTCGGCGATCTCGGTGTAGATGTCGTCGCCCTGGATCGTCGTGTCGATCCGCTTGAACACGTTCATCGCCAGCCGAAGCTGCCGCAGGTCCGCGTCCACCGTGCTCGGCATGTCGGGATACTGCAGCTTGCACGCCACGTCCGTGCCGTCCGGCAGCGTCGCGCGGTGCACCTGCCCCAGGCTCGCCGCCGCCGCCGCCTCCTGCCCGAAGCTCGCGAACTTGCCCTGCCAGTCCGGCCCCAGCTCGCCCGCCATGCGTCGGCGCACGAAGGACCAGCCCATCGCCGGCGCGTTGGCCTGCAGCTGCGACAACTCCTGCGCATACTCATCCGGCAGCGCGTCGGGGATGGTCGAGAGGATCTGCGCGACCTTCATCAACGGCCCCTTGAGGCCGCCGATGATGCTCTTCAGGTCCTCGGCATGGGCCAGGCGATCGGTCTTGAAGCCGAACACCTTCTCGCCCGCCACCCGCGCGGCGATGCCGCCCACGGCGCCGGAGGTCCGGGCGAAGCGCCTCAGCTCGCCAAACAGGTTCGGGCGGTTCGCATCGACCATCAGGGGGCCTCCAGCTCGTCGATGAAGCCGCTGATGACGTCGAGGCCGCGGCGCCAGAACGCCGGGTCCGACGCATCGAGGCCGAACGGCGCCAGAAGCTCCCGATGCCGCTTCGTGCCCCCGGCGCGCAGCATGTCCAGGTACTTCTGCTCGAAGCCGGGGTGCCCGCCCTGGAACACGCTGTAGAGCGCGTTCACCAGGCAGTCGCCGAAGGCATAGGCATAGACGTAGAATGGCGAGTGGATGAAGTGCGGCACGTAGGCCCAGTACACGCTGTACTCGGGCGTGAAGTGGAAGGCCGGCCCCAGGCTCTCGGTCTGCACCTGCATCCACAGCTCGCCGATGCGCTCCGGCATCACCTCGCCCGACCGCCGCTCGGCGTGCAGCAGCGTCTCGAACTGGTAGAACGCGGTCTGCCGCACGACCGTGTTGAGCATGTCCTCGACCTTGCTTGCCAGCATGATGCGGCGGCGCCGCGGGTCGGTCTCGGCGGCCAGCAGGGCGCGGAAGGTCATCATCTCGCCAAACACGCTCGCCGTCTCCGCCAGCGTCAGCGGCGTGCCGGACATCAGGTAGCCGTTCTTCGCCGCCAGCACCTGGTGCACGCCGTGGCCCAGCTCGTGCGCGAGCGTCATCACGTCCCGGGTCTTGCCGTGATAGTTCAGCAGCAGATACGGATGCGCCGACGGCACGGTCGGATGGGCGAAGGCGCCGCCGGCCTTGCCGTCCCGCAGCACGGCGTCGATCCAGGGCCGGTCGAAGAACTGCCGCCCGACCTCCCCCAGCTCCTTCGAGAAGCCGCTATAGGCCGACAGAACCCGGTCCCGCGCCTCGCCCCAGGCGATCGGCCGGTCGCTGTCGTCCGGCAGCGGCGCGTTGCGGTCCCAATGCTCCAGCTTCTCCAGCCCGAGCCACTTCGCCTTCAGCGCGTAGTAGCGATGCGACAGGCGGCCGTAATCCGCCGACACGGCCGTGCTGAGCGCGTCCACGACCTCGTCCTCCACCATGTTCGCGCGGTTGCGCGCGCTGGTGGGGCGCGGGTAGCGGCGCCAGGTGTCGACGATCTCCTTGTCCTTCGCCAGCGTGTTCGTCACCAGCGAGAACAGCCGCGCGTTGCGCTGGAACACCTCGCCGATGGACGCCGCCGTGTCCGCCCGCACGGCCCGGTCGCGGTCGGACAGCTTGTTCAGCGCGGCGCTGACCGTGAGGGACTCGCCCCGCACCGGGACGCGGAGCGCCGCGATGGTCTCGTCGAACAGGCGGCTCCAGGCGCTGCGGCCCGTGACCTCCTTCTCGTGCAGCAGCTTTTCAAGCTGGTCGTCGAGCTGATGCGGGCGGAACACGCGGAGGTCGCGCAGGAACGGCGCGTAGCGCGAGAGCGCCGGGTCGGCGAGCTTCGCGGCGAGGTCGCCCTCCTCGACCCGGTTCAGCTCGAGCGACAGGAACAGCAGATGCGAGCTGATGGTCGTCACCCGCTCGTTGATCGACTGGTAGAACCTGGCGATGCCCGGGTCGAGGCTGTCGGTGCTGAACTGAAGCTGGGCGTAGGACATCAGCCGGCCAAGGAT
>CAHJXG010000490.1 GCA_903644035.1 Rhodospirillales bacterium | reverse complement strand
AGGGCGCGTGCGGCCAGCTTGCCGCGACGCGCTCCGCGTTGGAGCCCTCATAGGCCGCAGGCCCCGCAGCGTCCGCCGCAAGCCGCTTGTAGAAGCCGGTGTAGCGGGCGCAGTAGTCGGGAATGCCGCCCGGCGCGTTCAGCTCGATGGTGGCGAACGGCCCCAGGAACGACCAGCGCAGGCCCAGGCCCTCGCGCACGGTCTCGTCCAGGTCCTCCGCCGACATGACCCCCTCCCCCACCAGCCGGAACGCCTCCGCCAGCAGCGCGCCCTGCAGGCGGTTGAGCACGAAGCCCTCGACCTCCCGGTTCACCGTCACCGCCACCTGGCCCACGCCGCGATACACCGCCCGGGCACGCTCGATGGCCGCAGGCGCGGTCCAGGGCGCGCCGCAGACCTCGACGACCGGCACCAGATGCGGCGGGTTCACGGGGTGCCCAACCAGGCAGCGGGCGCGGCCGGCGAGGCCCTCGGTGAAGCGCGACGCGACGATGGCCGAGGTCGAGGAGGCCAGGATGGCCTCCGAGGCCGCCAGCCGGTCCAGCTCGGCGAACAGCGCCTGCTTGGCCTCGACCGTCTCCGGCCCGTTCTCCTGCACGAACCCGGCGCCTGAGACCGCCTCCGCCAGGCTCGCGGCAGCAATCACCCGGGCGGCCGCGCCCGCGGGATCGTCCACCAGGCCGTGCGCGTGCAGCGCCTGCAGCTCGTCCCGGATCAGCCCCGGGGCGGCGTCCAGCGTCGAGCCGTGCGGGTCGGTCAGCCGGACCGTCCACCCGGCGCGCGCGAACACCACCGCCCACGCCCGTCCGATCAGGCCGGCGCCGACGATGGCGACGACGCCGGGCTGGTCAGTCCCCGCCATCGCTCAGCGCACGCCGAGCAGCTCGACGTCGAACATCAGCGTGGCGTTGGGCGGGATCACGCCGCCGGCCCCGCGCGCGCCATAGCCGTGCTCGGGCGGGATGATCAGCGTGCGCTTGCCGCCCACCTGCATGGTCGCGACCCCGATGTCCCAGCCGGAGATCACCTGCTGCCCGTTCAGCACGAAGCTGAACGGCGTGCCGCGGTCGCGCGAGCTGTCGAACTTCTTGCCGGGCTTTCCGTGGTCGTCGAGCCATCCGGTGTAGTGCACGGAGACGCTCTGCCCGCTCTTGGGCTGCGGCCCGGTGCCGACCACCTCGTCCCGGTATTGCACCCCGGAGGGCAGCGTCGTGAACGGCTCGGCGGCGGAGGCGGTCTGGGTCATCAGCAAAGCTCCAAGAAACAGCGGGATCAGGCGGCGCGGCATGTCTGGCCCTCAAGATGCGGACGGGGCGGCGTAGCACGCCGCGGCCGGCAGCGCACGGGGGAGATGGCGGCTTGGCAACCCCTGCCGCCCCCCGTAGGACATCGGGACGGCAAGGGAGGGCGGCGCGATGGCCGGCTGGCAGTTCTGGATCGACCGCGGCGGCACCTTCACCGACCTGGTGGCGCGCGCGCCGGATGGCGGGATCAGCACGCACAAGCTGCTGAGCGAGAACCCCGGCCGCTACCGCGACGCCGCCATCGCCGGGATCAAGGCCGTGCTGGGCGTGGCGCCGGGCGAGCCGATCCCGCCGGGGCTGGTGGACCAGGTGAAGATGGGCACGACGGTCGCCACCAACGCGCTGCTGGAGCGAAAGGGGGAGCGCACCCTGCTCGTGGTGAACCAGGGCTTCGGCGACCTGCTGCGCATCGGCAACCAGGCGCGGCCCCGGCTGTTCGATCTCCATGTGACCCTGCCGACCCTGCTGTATGAGCGCGCCGTCGAGCTGCCCGGCCGCGTCGGCATCGACGGCCAGGAGGTCGAGGCTCTGGACGAGGACCGCGCCCGCGCCGCCTTCGCCGCCGCCCGGGCCGACGGCATCGCCGCCTGCGCCATCGCGCTGATCCACGCCTGGAAATACCCGGACATGGAGCGCCGCCTCAAGACGCTGGCGCAGGAGGCCGGCTTCGCCCAGGTGTCGGCGAGCCACGAGGTCAGCCCGCTGCTGCGCCTGGTGCCGCGCGGCGACACCACGGTGGTCGATGCCTACCTGTCGCCGATCCTGCGCCGCTACGTCGAGCAGGTCGCGGCCGAATTGCAGGGCGTCCGGCTGTTCTTCATGCAGAGCAACGGCGGGCTGGCGCAGGCCGACCGGTTCCAGGGCAAGGACGCCATCCTGTCGGGACCCGCCGGCGGTATCGTCGGCGCCGCGCGCACCGCGGGCATGGCCGGCCTCCATCGCATCATCGGCTTCGACATGGGCGGCACCAGCACCGACGTCGCCCTGTACGACGGCGCGTTCGAGCGCGCCTACGAGACGGAGGTGGCCGGCGTGCGGATGCGCGCGCCGATGATGGCGATCAACACCGTCGCCGCCGGCGGCGGGTCCATCCTCCATTTCGACGGCGCCCGCATCCGGGTGGGGCCGGACAGCGCCGGGGCGAACCCCGGGCCGGCCTGCTACCGCCGCGGCGGGCCGCTCACGGTGACGGACGCCAACCTGTGCGTGGGCAAGATCCAGCCCCGGCACTTCCCGCCGATCTTCGGACCCGACGGCGACGCCCGCCTCGACGCCGAGGTCGTCCAGCAGCAGTTCGCCGTCCTTGCCGACCAGGTGGCCGAAGCGACCGGAATCCGGCAGGACCCGCGCGCCGTGGCGGAAGGCTTCCTTCGCATCGCCGTCGCCAACATGGCCAGCGCGATCAAGCAGGTCAGCGTGCAGAAGGGCCACGACGCCACGCGCTTCGCCCTGCAATGCTTCGGCGGCGCTGGCGGCCAGCACGCCTGCCTCGTCGCCGACGAACTCGGCATGGAGACGGTGTTCATCCATCCCCATGCCGGCGTGCTCTCGGCCTACGGCATGGGCCTCGCGGACCAGACCGTGCTGCGCGAGCAGGCGGCGGAGCAGCCGCTCACGCCCGGGGCGATGCCGGCCCTGCACGCCTTGGCCGACCGGCTCGCCGACGCCGCCC
>CAHJXG010000489.1 GCA_903644035.1 Rhodospirillales bacterium | reverse complement strand
CGGCAGGGTTCTGCGCGGTGATGGCGGCGGCAGGCGCCTCGTGCGGGAATGGGCCCATGCTTGTTTCCTTCTCTGGTGGAGACAGGAATACGCCTGCAATCGCGCAAGGGGTGTGCAAAGCAGGGGCATCCAGCTTCCCTTGCGCACGGATCGTGTGTTTTTATCGTGGATGCCTCACAATCCATTCAGTCTCGACGGCTTCGACATCCGCCTGCTCGCGGCGCTGCAGGAGAATGGCAGGCTGACGAACCAGGAGGCCGGCGAGCGGATCGGACTGTCGCCATCCCAATGCTCGCGCCGCCGCGCCGCGCTTGAGGCGGCAGGTCTCATCCAGGGCTACCACGCACAGCTCTCCTCCGAAGCCCTGGGCTTCCGGCTGCTCGTCATCATCCAGGTCGCCCTGAACGCCCATAACGGCGACAACGCTCGGCGCTTCCGCGACCTGGTCGCCCGCCTGGACGAGGTGCAGGAGGCCTATGCCGTCACCGGCGAGAACGACTATCAGCTCAAGGCCGTCGTTCCCGACCTGAAGGATTTGTCCACCCTGGTGAACGACGTGCTCCTGCCGCATGAAAGCGTGGCCCGTGTTCATTCGTCCATCGTGCTGGAACGGATCAAGGAGACGTCGCGGTTGCCGTTGCGGATCTTGCCGCATGGTTGAGCGCGGATGGGGGTGCTTGGATCCGGCCCCGTGCCTCATCGGGCGACAGCCGTTGATGCGGCCTTGGCGTCGCCGCCTTCCGTCGCCTCCCGTGTTCCCGCGAGGTCGGCGAGCGCGCTGTCGAGGGATGGGTGCCTGAACCGGTAGCCCTCCGCCAGCAGGCGGCGGGGCGTCGCGGCCTGCCCGTCGAGCAGGAGCGTCGCAGCCTCGCCGCCCGCCATGCGGATCACCCGTGCCGGAACCCGCAGCCGCACGGTCGTTCCGTGAAAGGACGCCAGCGACCGCGCGAACGCGGCCTGCGGCACGAGGCCGGGAGCCACCACGTTGACCGCGCCCGCCAGGGACGTCCTGTCGATGGCGAAGCGGATCGCGGCCACGGCGTCGTCGAGGTGGACCCAGGGCATCGGCTGGCGTCCGCTGCCCAGGATGGCGCCGAGGCCCAGCCGGCTTGCCGCCGCGAGCGGGGGATAGAGGCCGCCCGACCCGCCGATGACCCCGCCGAAGCGCGCCCTGACAACGCGCATGCCGAGCGCGCGCATGGCCGTCGCCTCCGCTTCCCAGGCGGCGCAGAGATCGGACTGGAAGGCGCCGGGCTGCGGCGGCGCGGTTTCGTCGAGTTCCACGCCGGCGTCCCGCACGCCGTAGAAGCCCACCGCCGAAGCGTTCACCAGCACGGCCGGGATGCGGTCCAGCCGCTCGGCCAGGGCGCGGATGCCCCGGGTCGCATCGACGCGGCTGGCCAGCAGCACCGCCTTCCTGCGCGGGGACCAGCGGCCGCCGAGGATGCTGGCGCCCGCAAGGTTCACGACGGCCGCGACCGGCGTCTCCGCTGGCAGGGCGTCGAGGCGTTCGATGACCGTGACGCGCGGGCCGAAGCCGGCGGCGGCGCGGCGGGCGTCCCGCGTCAGGACGATGACCCGCCTGCCATCCGCAAGCAGGCTGTGGACCAGGGCGGTGCCGATGAAGCCGGTGCCGCCGGTCACCAGCACGGCCGGGCCATGCGGCGGGGGAACCGTCACGTCCGGCAGCGCGGTCCGCGCCGCCCGATACAGGCGGACCACCGCGATCCAGTTGCGGACGCTCCACGCGAGCACCCCGGCGGCATAGAGCGTGAACAGCAGCGACACCCAGCCGTGGCTCACGAACGGAAGGCCCGTCGGTGCTGCGGCCCAGGTCAGCATCTCCGGCGCCAAAGCCGCGACGAAGCAGCCATAGCTGACGGCGAGGATGGTGTGGAGGACGCGCTCCAGGTTGGGAAGGCGCCGGGTCATGTCCTCCTCGATGAAGTCGGCGAGGGTGATGACGATCTCGACCGCCAGCAGGCCGGCGAGGACCCAGGCCCAGGCGCCCTCCCACCGCACCCAGGCGAGGCCGAGGAACAGCACGGCGTAGATGGCCTCCCGCGCGGCATGGAGCACGAGTTCGTAGCGGGCCGAGACGTGCTGGGGGAGCTTCGCCTCCAGCTCGTGGTGCCACAGGTTGTCGAAGGCGCCGATCAGCGCCTGGACGGAAAGGATCGCGAAGACGGCGTTCATGGCAGGCTCTCCGGAGTGTCGGTGAACAGGCCGGTCTGGCGGAACGTCATGCCCCAGAGCGGGTGAACCATCGTGAGGGTGAAGCGGAAGCGGGCGTCGTCGACCGCCCGGTGCTCGACGCGGCAGCGCCCCGGCGTCAGCACCGCCGGGATCGGCACGCGCCAAGGCCCGGCCGCGAGGAAGAAGCGGCGGCTCGTGAACACGAGCGCCCCGTCGGCGACGGAGATCTCGAGCACCATGCCGAGGCCCCCGTCCGTGTGCTCCAGCACGGTGCCGCCGGGTCCGGCCGACTTGACGGAGCGGACCTGCTGCGCGGCGCCGAGCTGACGGGACCACGCGACGCCGTTGCCCGCCGCGCGGACGTTCACGGTGACGGGGGCGCCGGTGGCCCGCCGGGTGGGGAGCGGCGCGCCAAAGGCGCGGGCCAGAGAT
>CAHJXG010000488.1 GCA_903644035.1 Rhodospirillales bacterium | reverse complement strand
CCGTCGAAGCTTGGAAGAGGGGCGAGGTTGGCGTTTGGTATGGCGCTTGGTCCGCGGACGAGTGGCAGGAAGCCTGCCACGCTCAGCCGCGCGATCCTTGGAGCATCTTGCGCGAGCACCCCCATCAACAAGACCTAGGGTGGAATTCATCACCTGACATCGGCGCTGTCCGGCGACTCGAGGCAATTGGTGCCGACGATTGGGTTGTGGTGTTTCTCCGCCAGCGTGCTGAGTTCGGCTTGGCACAGTTGGAACCCGGGATGTATTCGGATGAAAACCATGCTTTGAATCAATTATACCCCGATCGCCGCGCGAAGGAGGTATTCAAATTTCGTCGTATCAAGATCGGTAAAGTGTTTAAGGTCATGGACCTGCCGGATGCTTACCAGATTTTGGCCACCCAAGGTTACGGAAATATCCATGAGTTCCACGGTATGCGTCCACACGTATGTCTTCTTGCAGAGAGCGAGAATGCTGCAATGCTCCGGGCTACGCTGGCCGCCTTGCCGTTCGACCGCTTGATCGACTTTCTTGGGGCGTCCGCGTGGGAGTCTCTTTGCACGGCGTACCTGACACTGGAGCAAGGCTTCGTGCCGACTGGTCTCTCAACCGGCATGACGTTGCCGACGTTCGACATCGTCGGGCGCAGGGTTCCGGACGGGCTGCACCTCTTCGCGCAATGCAAGAAAAACTCAGGAAGCGTATCGATCGACGATGGTTTCGCCGCGGCCGTGAGTGCTCATGATGGTCCCTACAAGGCATTCTACTTCGCTTATGGCGGCTGCCATGGTGATGTCCCCCCTGATACGGAAGTCATCGGGCGGGCCGAGATTCTGCTGTGGGCCCAAACAGAGCGTGGTGCGATGTACCGGCGCTTCTTGCTTGGACAGTAGAGCTAGTCCCCGTTCAGGGCTGTCGGCTGCCAAATGAACGGCCCAGTGCCACAAACCCTCGGCCTGAGGGCGGTTCTTGGGGTCACCGAAGCCGACCTCGACGACAACTGGCTAACGATGCCGCCAAACTGGTCATGCCCCAGTTGCCGACGATACAAGCGTGTTCGTGACGAGCCGACTGGCGTGGCATCTCCCGCTAGCCCGTTGAAACGCAGGCGCTGGTGACGGCTAAGCTGAAACTGCGCTACTTTGTCGAGGAGGCCGACTCAGAGGAATACCGAGCCTCCGATGAGAGTGGGTCAGGCGCCCTTCGGGACGGTTCCAGAAGCGAAGTCGAGGGCTGTGTAGCTGGCGGTGTCGGGACGCTCTTGGTAGGCGAGGAACGCCTCGATGAAGGCGTCCGCTTGTGGCTCCCCGCCGAGGATGCGGGCCATGTAGGGTCGCGCTGCCGTGAACTGGTCGACCCAATTGCGCCGCCGCTCCGGATCGATCTGGCCCACGACAGCGAACAGCCGGTCGGCCTCGAAGTGGACCGCGATGTCGGCCAGCCCGGCCTGCCCCATAAAGGAGGCCATCTTGCGCCCGATGAACGGGTCCACGAGGGCCGGGAACACGCGGTCAGCGCTCGTTTGCAGCGCCGGGTCCTCGGGCCAGTGCGTGACCGCGAAGCCGTCGAAGTTGCAGCAGACCACCCGCCCGTCCGGCGCCGCGACGCGCCGCATCTCCGCCATGGCAGCAGCCGGGTCCTCGACCCGTTGCAGGAGGTACTTGGACCAGACAAGGTCGAAGGAGCCATCTGGGAACGGCAGGCAGAAGATGTCGCCCGGCTCGAAGCTGAGATTGCCCAAGCCCTCGCATTGGGCGCGCTCCTGTGCGTAAGCCACGTAGTCCGGCCGGACATCCACGCCGACAACTCGCGCGTGAGGGCACCTCGCCGCGAGTGGCGCGCCATCGACCTGGAGCCGCACCCGGCATCGAGGATGGGCTTGAGCTGCGGCGTCAGCGGAACGTAGGCGAGGTGCTCCTCCAACCCTGCCAGTGCCGCCTGGCGCTCAAGGCGGTCGCACTCGCTGTCGCTGTGGATTGCATATGGCCGGGACTGGTCACTCATGTCACACCACGGCTCCCATCGGGGTCAACATCCTTCTCGGAAGCGAGGCAATTGGCGGGCGTCAGCGTCAAGGTCGGCCTGGACCGTCTCTGACCATCCTATAGGATCAAACGTGATGACGGGATCCGGGTGCGACTGCTCAGACCGTGAGGCTTGGTGGTGAGCGGGCAGGTTGACCAACGGCACCCCGAGGAGGCCAAGGCACCATCGCAAGCGGCGGCAGACTAGGCATCAGACTCCGGGAACACGGCGTCAGTAATACCAAAACTTTCTGACCAGAACCTATTCAACCCCAAACAGACCAGCATCATCAACGTGACGGGATGGACAACAGGTTCTGGTCAGAGAGTTTTGGTATTACTGACGCCGTAACCTCTATGTCTGCCTGTTCGGCTCTTCACGACCGTCGCCGCGATTTCGGCAAAACGGCACGGCTCGCCTACGCTCGGCCGAGTTCTCCCGCAGGACGCAGGAAGGTTGTTTGGATTGCCGGATCGCACGAATATGGGGCCTTTCAGTCCCAGCGTCTGTCGTGCATCGCTCCTATCCGCTCCGCTTGTTCCTCGCCCTGGCTGCCGTATTTTGCTTCTTGGGTGGTGGGGCGCGCGCGGACGACATCTGCGAAGCGACCGCATTGCGCGATGTGCCAGCCATCGGGGTCGCGAATTCCTTCATCCGGAAAGGCGGCAAGGACGAGGCGATCACGCAGTTCCGGGTCAACCTCAGGACCGGCCGCACCTCCTACTGCTCGCACGGCGGCTATTGCTATCCGACCCATGTCCAGATCGGCGATGACCTGCTTCTTGCGCTGAAGATGACCAACTGCAAACCTTCCACAAAGGCCTACGGTCCCGATGCCAGCGAGCCCGACGAGATCGTCTACGAAGTGGAGGTGATCCGCTCCAGGATCCCGCGGGACCAAATGCGGCGGGAGGACGTGAAGAACCGGCTGCTGAACATGGGCTTGTGCTCCGCCTGTGCCGACAATGTCGCGCAGTTCTACACCGTCCAACCAAGGTCACAGTGCGGCGAATTGGCGCGGTCTGCCTTGGAGGGCAATCCTGAGTCGGTCCATGCGCTCCAGGAAGGCCCCTCGTATTGCACTTGGCATTATCCGGACCGCAGGTGACGTCTGCGGCGGGGCGGCCTCCCAACGTTGAAGCAACGACAAGGATTGAGCGAGTGCGGTCCTCAAACGAACCGGTTCCATCCCCACTGGATTTGTTCCAGCAAGGCGTGAATTGCCTCACGGCGGCAGAACTGATTTTCCATGCCGACCGGCACGAGATCGTGGATGCCGCCGTCCTCAATGCGGTTTTCGCCGCACAGCTTCTCCTCAAATCCGCACTCGGAGTTGGTAACCCCGAAGATTTCGCGAACCTCTCCATTGCCGACCTCTTCAGCCGTCTCGATGCCGGGGCGCAAGCGGCCATCCTCAAATGCGCGGATCCCGGAGACGAACTGCTGACCGCTCCCCAGGCACACCCGCTCGCCGAAATTCGGACCTGGCTCGAGTGGCATGAGTTCCTGGAAGGGCCAAAAGGCAACGCGGACAGGGCTGCTTCCCTGATCAAGCTCACACGAAGCGTCGAGCTCTACTTGCTCGGCAAGGAACCGGGTTGGGCTCAGCGTACGCCGCACCGGGACTCGGGACCGCTGGCCCGTTCCGTGCCGCTCGAGCCCTAGGCGGCTTTGACCCATGATCAGAGTCCACAGGCTCGAGATCACCAAGGTGCAGTTGGCCGCGGTGCCCAATGACGAGCGCGCACTGATGCTTCTCTCCGGTCACACGCTCAACATGCTCGGCGTGTGGATCAAGCTCATCCGGTTCTCGACCAATCGCGCGGCGGCCAACCCGATCGAGACCCGGGTCGGCGAAGCGCAAACCCAAATCATCCTCCGGTCCCTGTTCGGGGTCATCGCCGAAACATGGGAATGGCTCAGGAGGCCGGAGAGCCAGCGCCTGGTCGGCCGTAAGTACCTGCCCATGATGCCCAGGGAGGCAGCGGAGGCATACGCCTTGCTCAAGCGGAGCTTCGGCGGCTCCGGGCTGCTCCATAACCTGCGCAACCGCTTCTCCTACCATCACCCGTCAACCGACGATCTGGCTCGGGCGTTCACTTCCGTGCCCGAGGATGCGGACTGGTCGTGGTATGTGGCCTCGGACCACACGAACTCGCTGTATCTGTCGTGCGAGACGGTGGTCGGCTACGGCGTCGCTGGCCTTGCAGACGGTGTCGACGCGAATGCAGGGTTTGCTGCCATCCTGCGGGAAACCATCACGGTGGCGAACGCGCTGACCGCCTTTCTCACCAGCCTGCTGACTCTCACGGTGCGGTCCAACTTCGGCGAGACTGTGCGTTTGAAACCTAGCCTGGAGGTCACGGACGCCCCTAACGGCCGTGAGTTCGTGCTGTCGTTCTTCGCCGAAGGCGTGTAGATGCCTTGCCCTGGAAGTGGATCACCTGATTTCCCAGACGTCGCGGCCTTGGCGAACAAGAGACTAAGCAGACCGGTCATCGCAAAGGGCGCTTGGTATCACTTCTTCCAACGCACGAGCCTCAATGCGGTCTTTCGCATTCGAACCCACACCGTCGCCGCCTCGTTCCAGGGCGCCGCAAGGGCACTGCCCTCACTATCCTGGGCTCCGTGATCCGGATCACTATAATCATTGCCGGTTGGCTCGATTTCCACATGCTCCGGCTTCTTGGCCTCCTCGCATTCGTGGCGAGCATGCGTCGAACCGGCATCGATCCCCGTGTCCGACTCTGGGAGTTCGAGCAGTCGCTCCTCTGCATCCTCCCTACTGGGCTCTGCAAATGGACGAAGCTTGGCCTCCGGCTGCTCGTCTGCTGGCTCAAAGTCCCCGCGATCATGGAATGGCGAGCCCGTTCCGATTTCCTGCCCGGAGTTGTCGCCCGTCGTTGGCGCTGCGGACGCTGCCGCGTCATCCTCTACCGGCGCGCCGATAAACTCGGTTCTGGAAGGCGGCGCTTCTGTCGCGGCCTCCTGGCCGTAGAAATGCCTCGTTGCTTGCACGAAGCGCGCGGACGGCCGGAATGCCCTTTGCTGCCTGGGCATGGTGCAAACCAGCACCTCCACGCCAGGCTGAAGGTCGGCTTGGAATTTGGTCTGATCGTAAAGCTCCTCACGGCCGACAAAGAAGATCCACGGACGGTGATCCTTCTTGCCCTGGCGGTATGCTGCCTTGCCTTCCCGAAGGACTGCCCTGAAGCACCGCCGGAGATCGCGCCGGTGGCTCTCGGGCCAACGCATGGTGTCGATAGTCAGAGTTCGATGGACACCCGACACCGTGCTCATCAACGGGAGAACCAGCGGCTCGACATCCAAGTCGATCCAGTCCTTGAGCCAGATCTGATCGTAGAAGATCCACTGACGGCCGACGATCTTGCGGTCGCCAGTACCAAGGCGGACGAAACACTCGCCGTAGGTCGCACCCCCGCAACCGTCCACCCTTAGAGATCGCTGGTGGTGCTCAGCCGAGGCTACGTAGAACTCGCATGCCTTCCGAATGCTCCGCGTCCAGCTTGCATGCGTTTCTCGAACGGCAATGCCGCATGGCTCCGACACGTCGGCTTCGTTCTTGGCAGCCGAGTGGCTATCTCGCGGCGGCGTAGGAAACAGGACGACACGGTTAGGGTAGTCAGCAGCGTAGCCTACGGTGTTTTCCGGCGTAGACCTCTCGCGAGCATCCGAACGCCAGGCCACGCAGAGCGGAGAGTGAGCCGGTTCAGCCCGGAAGTAGGGCGATCGCTGGTAGGGCTCCCCGTCTCGGTTCAGCGGCTTCCAGGCGCAGGGCGTCATCCGGGCTCGGCAGTTCTCGTCCGGGCAAACCCAATCGTCATCGTCGTCGTAGCCAAGAGGATGCAACTGATGCGCCTCCCGGATCTCGCCGCAGACAGCGTGCTGCGCCCGGTTAGCTGTAGCCTCGGTCCCACGCAGAGGTCGATCCAGCACTCGATCCGAGTCCCCAATCCCATCAGAAAACCGCCATGTGTGCGCTCGCCGCGCCCGATTCCACCTCTGTTCTTCAGCCCGCTGCCTCAATCGCCGAAGAAAATTGAATGGCAGGGCAAGCGCCGAACGAGTTCACACCGTCTTGGTGATCTCCTCGATGACGACCTTCCTCGCCTGGCCGCCGACGATCAGTTCGATCTCCTCCTCCAGACCGTTCCCGAGCAGGGCTTCCCCGATTGGCTGGCTGACGTGGACGACGCCATGGTCAGGGTTGTTCACCTTCTGGCTGAGATGAAACCGACGGACACGGTTGTCGTCGGCGAAGCGCACGATGACGGTGTCGCCCACCTCGACCACCGCCTCCGACCCGTGCTCCGGAGCAGCAGGCGGCATCTCCGGGGCAGAAGGATGGACATCCGCCAAAGGAGTGGCCTCGAACACGCCCGTGTTCACCGTGGCGAGCACGGATGGCCGATCTCCGCGGCTGCCGCTTGCGCCGCCGCCCCAAGGCAGAACTCGGCGCCCACGACGCGGTGCTGGTCCAAAGAAGGGATGCAGATCGAACACACGCCGGTCTCTGGTCGTCACTGGATGAAAGTTCGGGGTCAGGTCAGCGGAGACCGCCTGCTATCCCGGCGGCAGCGACCTTTTCGCAGCCATCCCCCGCCTACGCACTCGAGAGCGGGGGCAAGGCTGCCTGACAAAAATGCAAGAACAGGCGGACATCCCGCCCGCGCCCTCTTGGCCCCCTGACAATGGCAGGTGGGCGCCGCCTCCACGCAGCCGCCCCACCTGGATCCACCCACCACTCGGTGGGCGCGGCAGGCAACCTGACGCTTTGGTGAGGACTGGGGCCGTGTCCACGAGCCAATCACCCACCTCCACGCCGGATCGCTAGCTGGACACTCGCGTGAACCCGGCGTCCCCGGTTTTGGGTGCGCCGACCAGCATTGCCTTACGATCAACGGCGAACCGCCCACCTCCTTCCACATAGCTTTCGCTACTTATTTATGCTAATATCCAATGAGCAACTATTTTTGGCATGCGTCGGCAAGGATAAGTAAGCACTGATGCTGGCTTGGGATGTTCAGATTTCGCATTCTTTCTCCGCACGTGCCCTCAAGGCAGACCTAACTGGTGCAGCGGGTTACTGCGCGCCGGAAAGCAACGGACTGAGGTCGAAACCCCGGTTTTGGCCACCCACATGGTCTGGCAGGTCGCGCGCCACTGAGGCTGTCCGGGTTCCGCATGGAGTATAGCCAAGCGGCGGAGAAGCCGCGTTGGCTGCGGGACCTACTCCGTTTCTTGCCGCTCAAATCACAGTTCGTGCTGACCGGGAATGTCCGCGACCATCAGCTGACCGAGACCGATCCGGGACATGTCACGGTTCAGCCGCTCGTCAACGTCATCGCCGCCGAACTGCGCCAAGTCGGCTACTCCGGCGTGATCGGCTACGACCCGCTGAACGGTTTCCGCGCCGTCGCGCTGCCGGGTGAGCAACCCGCCTCCGCGGCCGAGACGCTGATTGGGCTCGGGCTGACCCCGAGTGCCAACGGACACGCTCCCGCTAGCCTTGAGCTGTTCACGACAACCTTGGAGCGCCTCGTCAGCTCCTCCGGGCCGCCGTTGGCCCTGGTTGCGGACTTTGCGTCGAGGCTGCTCGCCCGTTCCGATGCTCTCACCTCGCAAGAACATGTGGCGTTCACACGCGCACTCGTACTCGCCCACCAGGCGAAGGCACGGCCACACGGGACACCACCACGCCCGTTCATGAACCCGGTCATTTGGATCGTGGACAAGGAGGGCGACCTGCCGGACTGGTTCCTCATCGATAATCCCCGGGTGCGCCACATCCCGGTCGGCAAGCCAGACAGTCGCGCCCGGCGTGCGTTGGCGCCGTCGCTGCTGCGCAGCCTTGGAGGTTACCGCGACGCAGGTGCGGGCCCGGCCAAGGAGGCGCTCGACACCTTTGTCGAACAGACTGAAGGCTTGCTCCTGCTCGATCTCCTCGCGATCTCACAGTTGGGACGCGTTGAGAAGCTCTCCTTCACGGCCATCGGCGACGCAGTCCGCCGTTACAAGGTCGGCGTCACCGAAGACCCCTGGGCTACCATCGACCGCGAGAAGATCCGGGGAGGCACAGAGTTCATCCGGCAGCGTGTCCGCGGCCAGGACGGGGCAGTCACCCACATCATGGACGTCGTTAAGCGGGCAGTCACCGGAGTGGGTGCGCCCCGCAGGGGCAACCGGCCGCGCGGCGTCGCCTTCCTGGCCGGTCCAACCGGTGTCGGGAAGACCGAACTCGCCAAGGCGCTCACAAGCCTGCTGTTCGGGGACGAGAGCGCCTACATCCGGTTCGATATGTCCGAGTTCTCGGCCGAGCATTCGGACCAGCGCCTCGTCGGCGCCCCACCGGGCTATATCGGCTATGACGTGGGCGGCGAACTGACCAACGCGATCCGCGAGAAGCCCTTCAGTGTGGTGCTGTTCGACGAGATCGAAAAAGCCCACCCACGGATCCTCGACAAGTTCCTCCAGATCCTCGACGACGGGGTTCTGACCTCCGGCCGCGGCGACCGCGTCTACTTCTCGGAAGCGTTCATCGTGTTCACCTCGAACCTCGGCATCTACCAGATGCGCCCGGACGGCTCACGCACGCAGCACGTGTTCCCTGGCGATGCCTTTGAGGACGTTCAGGCGAAGGTGCGCGCTGAGATCGACCAGCACTTCAAGCTCGTGCTCAACCGCCCCGAGATCCTGAACCGCATCGGCGAGAACGTGCTCGTGTTCGACTTCATCCGGCCAGCGGTCGCCGCCGAGATCTTCGACCTGATGGTCGGCGACGTTCTCAGGGAGGCCGTGCCTGTCCCAGGCGCCTCGGTGCGGATGGCAAGCGCCGCACGCGACGAACTCAGGGAACTCTGCCTCGCCGATCTGTCGAACGGCGGCCGAGGAATTCGCAACAAGGTTGAGGTCCACCTCATCAACCCGCTCGCCCGGGCGCTGTTCGACGTCGGACCCAAGCCCGGCGAGCAGCTGACCATCACTGGCCTCAGCAGAGAGGCGGGAACCGTCACGAACCTCGACGTCGTGCGCACCTTGGCGGCGTCAGCGGCATGACCGAAATCTCAATCTCCCGCATGCATTTCCCGGTTACCGCTCTCGGCCCAGGCCAGAGGCTCGCCATCTGGCTCCAGGGCTGCTCGATCCGCTGCCAAGGCTGCGTGTCGATGGACACCTGGGCGGCTGGTCCGATGACGACCGTCGACAACCTCGTGAGAGCGGCAATGCCCGCCTTGCAAGCCGCCGACGGCGTGACGGTTTCCGGGGGCGAACCGTTTGACCAAGCCGACGCCCTGCGCGTGCTCCTCTCGCGCTTACGCGCGGTAACGGCGGCGGACATACTCGTCTACTCGGGATACCCTCTCGAGCATCTCAAAGGCCTGCTCAAGACGTTTGACGGTTTGATTGACTGCGTCATCGCCGACCCGTACGACCAGCGGAGCGCACAGACCCTTTCCCTGCGCGGCAGCGATAACCAGCGGCTGGTCTGCCTGACGCCGCTCGGGAGAGACCGTCTCGGCCCCTACACGGAAAAGCCGATGCCCGCCCAACGCTCGCTCGACATGATGATGGACGACATGACCGGAGAAGTCTTCTTTGCAGGCATCCCGCGCCCGGGCGATTTCCACCGTCTTGCCGCCTTGCTCGAGGCCCAAGGCCATGGTGTCACGGTGACTGCGGACCGGCGGCTGGACGTGTGAGCACAGCTATGTCGACAAGGCTTGTTCGATGGTGTCCGGGGTGCGGGTCTGCCCGCGCCTCCATGGAACTCAACTGTGAGAACGTCGTCAGCGGAGTTGAGTGCGGCTGGGACCTGTCGACGGAGCCGTTGGTGGATCCGCATGCTCCCGCCGAACCACATCAATCGCCAGCAGCCCCCAAGACCGCTTCAGCCCTTTGCGTGAACGGCCATCCCCTCGAGGAGGGCGACCAAGTCTGCATGGTCTGCGGCGGCGATTTGGCGCCACCGACCACGACCGAGCCGACCGCCCAGAGCGATGCCTGCCTGCCTGCGACGGTGATCGACGGTTGGACGGTTCACGAGCGCTTGCCGGGGCGGGACGGTGAACCTTGGGAACGCTTTCTGGCCAGGCGCGAGGACACCGAAGAACCAGCCCTGCTCACCCTGTATTGCACCGGGGCCGAACCCGACCCCGCAGTTCACGACGCGCTCCGTCGCATGCCGACCGATCACACTCCCCGACTATTCGCGACCGGCAGGTTCGACGGCCGCGCCTATGACGTGACCGAGCACATCCGGGGCGGCTCGCTTTCCGCGCGGGAATACCCCGCCGCGGCTCCGGAGAGGTTCCGGATCCTCGTCGACGAGATTGGCCGCGCGCTGTCCAGCTTTGCGGAAATCGGCTTGCGGCACCGGGAGCTGCGGCCCGACACCGTCCTGATCCGGGATCCGGAGGCGTTCGACCTCGTCATCGTGGGTTTCGGGTCGGCCAGACTCTCGGATTTTGACCTGGAGGCGGTAGCACCACTCCAGCTGACCCGTTATTCGGCCCCGGAAGCGGTCGTTGGCGCGGTGAGCGCGGCCTCCGATTGGTGGTCGCTTGGGATGATCGCACTCGAGCAGGCCACACGGGGCGCCTGCTTCGACGGGGTGAACGACCAGGCGTTTCTGCTGCACGTCGTCACACGTGGGATGACGCTACCGCCCAGCCTCGACCCGGATACCCGGATCCTTCTGCGCGGCCTGCTCGCGAGGGATCCGCTGGCCCGCTGGTCCTGGACGCAGGTTCGTGCATGGCTTCAAGGCGAGTTGGTCGAGCCTCCTCCCGAAGAGGCGGCCGGGAGGACCGAAGATCGTGGCCCGGCGATCTCGCTTGGTGGCCGCCTGTTCCGGCGTCCGGAGGCGTATGCCCTTGCTGCGTCCGAGGCGGCGAACCAAGCTGAGGGAACCGAAGCGACGCTCAGGGGTGCCGTGGCGACCTGGCTCGACGAGCGGGGCGGCAACCCGGCCCAGGTGGCCGAGGTTCGACACATAGTCTCCGACCCCGAGTTGGCCGATGACGCCAAGCATGCCCTGGCGATGATGGTCCTCAACCGTGACCTGCCGCTCGCGCTCGGGGGCGAGATCGTCTCAGGCGCGTGGCTGCTGACGAACCCGGAGCGAGGCTCGGAGATCGTCACCGGCGCCGTCGCCAGGCATCTCGAGCGCCTGGAGCGCGAGCCGTGGCTGGTCCGGCTGCGCATCCGCGCCGACGCCGTCCGCGAGCGAGCTCGACTGAACGAGATCGAGCTCGATGAGCAGAGCTTCCGGTTGGCAATGCTGACAACCTCGAGGGCCAATCTCGAGGCCGAACGCGAGGCGCGGCTTCGACTCTTCCCCGACACCGACCACGCGCGCTTGGCTTCGATCCTAGACAAGTCCAGGGTCACCGAAGAAGACCTCGTGCTCCTGGTCAGCGCCTCCCTGGGCCAGTTCACCGCTCTCGCTTCGTTGGTGGAGGCTGCGCTCAGGGAGGCGTCGCAGGCGGGAGTTGCACTAGAATCCGAGGTCGCACAGCGGCTTCTGGCCAGGCCGAGGCGCGAGATCTTCAGCGAGGTTGACGGACGCATCGCCAATTTTGCCCGGTGCGGCAGCAAGGGCATCGACACCTGGGCTGATGAATTCCGGGCCCGCCGCAGGATGCTGTTGCCGCGGGCCGCGGTTCTGCTTGCGGTTCCACCCGAGCGGTGGCAGGAGCCGCCAAAGCAGCAATACGTCTCCAGCCTGCTCGAGCATTTCGAAAAACGGGTATCGAGCGCTATCGGCCGCGGATCTCTCGTGCGCTTCCTCATCGGCAAGACAACGCCGCG
Source organism: Rhodospirillales bacterium (assembly GCA_903644035.1). Taxonomy (GTDB): domain Bacteria; phylum Pseudomonadota; class Alphaproteobacteria; order Acetobacterales; family Acetobacteraceae; genus CAHJXG01. The sequence goes on along the minus strand of CAHJXG010000488.1, from coordinate 7,565 downwards.
CATTGACCTTGCGGAACTCGGCACATCCCATCGCGGCCCCGAAGCGGTTGTCGCCCATGTGCTGGCGCGAACGCCCTCAGCCATTGCATTGGACCCTGCCGCCTATAGGAACAACCCAAACCTGGAGGCACGACTTCGGCGGCTGGTCAGCCATGCCAGTATGTTCCAGAGAGACACGGGCATCGACGGACGCTACATGGGTTTCCCGTTCCTCATTGTGGGAGACGGCCATCGTGGCAGGGGTTCTGCCCGGCCGCGTATTGCTCCGGTCCTGCTCTGGCCGGTGGCGTTTGAGTTCAGCAATGACGCCGCTGGCAGGGCGGCCCGACTGGCTTTCCGCGCGGAAGGTGAAGAAGTTCGGCTGAATCCCGCTCTCGAATCCATCGTTGGCGGCGGGGCAATGGAGCGCTGGCGCCGCGCGAAGGACGACCTCCTGGCGCGGGATAACCTGCGTGTCGCCGACGTGATGGATGTCCTCGCGCACCTCGCCGCGCCTCAAAGCCGGGTGTTGGCCCGCATTCCAGGACGCGACGCGACCACCATCTCAGCCGAGCCCGAACTGGTTGCGGCTGCCGCGCTGTTCCACGTGGAGTTCACCGGCCAAGCGGTGGCCGAGGATATCAAACTTCTCCAGGGCAAGCCGATCGCCGGGACATCCCTGGAAGCAGCGCTCCGTATCGTCGAGCAGGGTGAACCCGGCCCGGTCCCGGCCACCAGCGAAGGTGATCGCTACAACACCGTGGAAAGCGATCCGTCGCAGGACGACGCCGTTCTGCGTTCCCGCAGCGGTCCAGGCCTGCTCGTCGAAGGCCCACCCGGGACGGGTAAGAGCCAGACCATCGTCAACATGGTCGCCAACGCTGTCGGGCACGGCGAGACCGTGCTCGTCGTCTGCCAGAAGCTCGCGGCATTGAAGGTCGTCGAGAAGCGTTTGAAAGCGGAAGGACTGGGCGACCGGCTTTTCCTGCTGGCCGACGTCAACCGGGATCGAACCTCCGTTGTCAACGCACTCAGGACGCAAGTGCCAGCCGCGAGGACGGCTGATCCCGGCCGTGTTGCCGACCTCGGTAGGCGACGGCAGGCACTCGCCGCCAGGATCGAGGCGCTTGAAGGCGAGATCGACCGGCACCACGCAGCACTCCACAGCCGGGACCAGCCCAGCGGGCTTTCCTACCGCGACGTCGTCGGCCAGCTGATCGAGGTCGAGGCAAGCGGGCTGACCATCGACGCTCCACGACTGCGGACTCTGCTGTCCGGCTTCGACGAGATCCGGCTCGCAGCCGTGGAGGAGACCTGCGGTCCGCTCGCCCGGGACTGGCTGCGGTCCAGGTTCGAGGGCAGCCCGCTGGCAGCGCTCAAGCCATTCGCCGTTGACGACCACATCGATCGCGCGTTCCGCGATGACTTCGGTGCTTTCCTGGTCGCCGAGCAAGCACGCGCCTCGGCCCCGGCGGACTCTGCTGGGTTCGAGACTGACGACCCGACGAAGCTCATGGAGTGGATGGCTGGATCCGGAACCATCCTGTCCGTCGTGCTCGAGGACGTGCGGGCTCGGCTGGCGACATGGCTTGATCTGTTCCGACCCGTTGCTGGCGGAGAGAGCCTTGGCTCGCAGCTCCGCTCCAAGGTTGAGGAGCTTTCCAACACCTTGGGTTGTATTGATCCCAAGAGGCACGATCCTGCTGCTTTTGAACACGTTGCCAAACTCTCTCTGATCGAGCTTGAGACCCTGATCGAGGATTTCGTCGATGCATCAACGGAGCCAAACTTTTTTCAATGGTTGAACCCCTACCGCTGGGGAAGGGTTGACCGCGCGATCGGCTTCGTTGCCAGGCTCGGGAAGCCCGAGAGATCGCTGGTCGGCGTTCTGGACCTGCTCAGGCTTGAGCACGAGATCCGTCCATTGAGAACGAAGCTCCAACAGGTTCACGAAGCGCTCCGCTCACAGCCGCCATTGCATCCCTCTCCCCTCGACGTCTTGGTCGAGGACACCAGGAAGCTGCTGAACTCGCTGCACATGGTTGAGCAGGCGTCTGCGGCGGTACTGGCCTGCCCCGCAGCGGAGCTTGCCGAGCGGACGGTGCGGCAGGCGACCCAGGCCGCTTACAGCGGCCTGCAAGTAACCTTCGAAGGCGCATGTGCCCGGCACGAGGCACGCCAACGCAGTCGTGGCGCGTTGTCTGTGCTCTCGGCCTGGATCGAGCCCGGATGGTTGGCCGAGTGCGAGACAGCGATCGGGCGCAACTCCCCGACGGCAAGGCTTACGGCCCCGTTGGCCGAGGCGCTTCATGCCCTGGCGCCCTACCAACGCGTCCGGATGCGGATGGGCCGGAGCTCCGAAGACGCGGTCCGAGTCCTCTCCCAACTCAGGCAGTCGGAGAGCCTGCTGAACGCGATACCAACGTCCAATCTGGACGGCGTCGTGCGCAAGACAATCCACAGGGAGGCTTTGCTCGCCTGGAAGAACCGGTTGGAGGGCAGCCATCCGGAACTGCTTTCGGATCGGGAGGAGATCGAGGCCAAAGTGCACGGGTTGGCTCAGCTGGACAGCGAGTTGCGCGACCTGAACCGGCGGGTCCTGGCTGCGGGTTGCGAGGGCTCGAGGCTTGGAACACAGGCGGCGTGGACCGCCCTGACCATGCTGCGCGGACCGAGAGCCAAGACCGTACGGGAGATCCTGGATCAAGGTCAGGCCGTCGGCCTGATGCAGTTACGCCCGATCTGGCTCATGATCCCCGATGTGGCCAGCCGCGTCCTGCCGCTCCGAGCCGGTCTTTTCGATCTCGTCATATACGACGAAGCTTCCCAGATGCCGGTCGAGCATGCCGTTCCCACCCTCTTCCGTGGTCGCAGGGTGGTTGTTTCTGGCGACGAGAAGCAGATGCCGCCGAGCGCGTTCTTCACCGGTGCGGTCGAAGACGACGACGATGCGTTGGATGCTGACGAGGTCGACGAAACTGCGACCGAGAGCGAGCGGGCGGCGGCCGAGGAGGCATGGAACAGGCGGGAAGTGAAGGACTGCCCCGACCTGCTCCAGCTCGGCCGCTGGGCGCTTCCGAAAGCCGTTTTGAAGATCCACTACCGCTCGAATTATCGCGAGCTCATCGGCTTCTCGAACGCCGCTTTCTACAGCGGCGCCCTGAGCGTCCCCGTTCGCCACCCCGACGGCGAGATAAGGCAGGTGCGCCCGATCGAGGTCGACCGGGTCGATGGGACCTATGTCTCGCAGACGAACAGCGGCGAGGCAGAACGGGTCGTGGAGATCCTCGCGGACCTTTGGTCGGCTCAGGGAACCTCATGCCCGAGCGTCGGGGTGGTTTCATTCAACCGCAAGCAAGCAGACCTCATCGAGGACGCGCTTGAGGAACGCGCAGCGGAAGACCCGGCCTTCGCGGCGGCTCTCCGGCGGGAGCGTGACCGCAAGCAGGATGGCGAGGACATGGGCTTCTTCGTCAAGAACGTGGAGAACGTCCAAGGAGACGAGCGGGATGCGATCATCTTCTCAACCACCTTCGGCCGGGATGCGCGAGGCACCTTCCGCCGCAGTTTCGGGGTGCTTGGGCAGACGGGCGGTGAGCGGCGATTGAACGTTGCTATCACTCGTGCCCGTAGCAAAGTGATTCTGGTGACGTCCATTCCCGTTTCAGAAGTTTCCGATTGGCTCCAATCGAAGCGCCGCCCCGAGCGACCTCGCGACTACCTGCAAGCCTACCTCGATTATGCGGGCAAGCTGGATGCTGGCGACCTTGAGGCCGCACGCTTTGTCCCTGCTCAACTAAGCGACGGCTCCTCCGGCCCGACTGACGACACTGCATGGGACCGAGATGGTTTCAGAGAGTCCGTGGGCGAATTCGTTCGACAGCTCGGCTATGATCCTGTGTCGGCCGACGAGAGCGGCGACGTGTTCAGCATGGATTACGCCATCGTCGACCCGGTGACCCGTCTATTTGGGATCGGAATAGAATGTGAGGCCCCGCGGCACGAACTGCTTACCCGGGCCCGGGCTCGTGAGATCTGGCGCGCAGCCGTTCTAAGGCGGGCCGTACCCGCCCTTCACCGGGTATCGGTTCATGCCTGGTATCACCGTCCGCAACACGAGCGGGCACGTCTTCGGTCAGCCATTGAGTCGGCGTTGCAGCGGGAGGCGGCATGAGCGGTCCCAAGGTCGTACGGATCGTCACTCGGCAGGAGATCGAGGCCATTTGCCGACGTCATTTGGCGGCTGTGGAGGCGGCCGCCGAAGACCTACGGCGCACGGCTCGACGGCTTGGCATGTTCGACGACTCCCTCGAGAGATCGCTGGAGGATCGCCATCGTCGGCTTTCGGGTCTGTTTGCGGCAAACCGCGCGCTTGACTTGCAGAAGCAGGCGCCAGAGGAGGTGATGTTCCTGCGCGCGGAAACCGACCGCCTTCGAGAGCGCGCGGCGGAGACCGCCGCGGTCGCTCGCGCGCGGCAAAGGCAGCTGACCAACGCCGTTCGCAGCGTTGTCGCAGCTATGGAAGGCGCCGGTCTCGCGGTCCCGATCGCTCTACAGGACGCGTCTCACAGGCGGCCTGTCGGCGGCGAGACGGCTGTGGTCGAGCGTGAACTCGCCGCGGCGGCCCGGCAGTTGGCATCGCTCGCCCAAGAGACCCACAATCCTGAGATCGAAGCACTGGCTGGTCGGCTGAAACAGGGCATGCAAGCGCAGACGGTGAGTGATTGGCTCGCGTCCCGACCGGCGCCGCCCAATCCGGTTCAGGAGCGGTTGGACCGGCTCCTGGCGGACATCTCCACGCTGGAGGTGGAAGCCGCCACGGCTTTTGAGAAACGAGCGGCAGAGATCGGCGGGCAGCAGGACGCATCCCGGCGTTCGCTTCTCACGGACTCTTTGTTGCTCGACCTTTCGGCTCACGTCACCAAGCTTCGGGCGCAAGAGGATCTCCGGCGGCGGCTTGGTCAGGTTGTTGCAACTTTGAGCCAGTCGACATCCAAGGAAGGCGTCGCACTCCGCGACCGCGTCCAAGGGGTTTGGGAAAGGCCCTTGGAAGATGTCGTGGTCAGACTGGAGGCTGAGGCTGAGGCTCTGACCGCGTCGGAAATCCAAGCACTCGCCGCCGCCGAGCGGAGGCGCGTAATCCTCAGCGGTCTGTCTGCCCTTGGCTACGAGATTGGCGCCCAGATGGAGACAGCCTGGATCCGAGAGGGACGTGTTGTCGTTCGACGGCCAGGCACAAGCGACTACGGTGTCGAACTCGGGGCCCCCGTGGACGCAGCCAGAATGCAGGTGCGGCTGGTCGGTTCTGACCAGCCAAGCGCACACCGAAATGCAAGGCGTGACGCTGAGCAGGAGACCGTTTGGTGTTCCGATTTCGACCGTCTGAGAGCTGCGCTGTCAGCAAGCGGGAGTGAGATCATATTGGAGAGGGCGCTTGAGGCGGGAGTGCAACCGGTGAAGACCGTCAGCATGCCCGCCCCGGCTATTGAGGAAGCCGTTCGCGCGAGGGCACCAATCGCCCGAACTTCCAGGCTGTGACGCGAATGGCCTGCTCGAACGTGTAGGTCAGGCCAGAGGTGCAGGCGTCCCCTGGACCCATCGACCGCACGACGCGCTTGAAGACCCACTCTCGGGACGCGTCGCCAGTAAGCTGCCTCTCTGGGTTGTCTTGTGCTCTCACGGTAGGGGGTAGCGCGAGGGCAATGGTGAGCATGGTTGCCAGTAGCTGGATGGCGCGCATGGATCCCTCCAAAGGCAGGGCCTAGCACGCCCAAAGATCCTCGTCAGCTTGAATCCGGTCGCGCGCTCCCCTGCGTCGTAGTGGGCCAGGCTAGTCTCAATGCGTCCCGGTCACGCCTCAGTGCTGTCCCAGCGCGAGCGCTGCCACCTCTGCGTCCGCGAGGATCGGGCGGAGGCGTCGCAAGTCAGACAGCTCGCGAAATAGCTGGTCAGGCACGCGCTGGTCGAGGTACGGCGGCCGACCCGGGCAGGCTTACTCGGTGTGGCCCGCGAGTCCCTCGGCCTCAAGCAGCCCGGTCGGCAGCCCGTCCATGCTGAGCGTGTTCTTTTCGCGCCAGTAATCCCTCAGGCTCTCGGGCGGCTCGCCCAGGCCCGCGGCGCCGTCCGCCAGCCTGAGCGGCGGCGGCACGTCGCGCTCGATCGCCCGGGCCTCCCACATCGCCACGCGCCGAGTGGTGCCCAGCCCCGCGCAGGATCTTGCTGGATGCCAACGCTTCCTTGGAATGGCTAAGAAGTAACCGCCGCAGGCTCCGCGACCAGCCACTCCCGTCCGGAGCGGTGCCGCAACGTGCGTGCCGCCTCGGTGAACACTCCCACTCCCTGCCACTCCCGGCGGTTGCCCACCAAGTAGAGAACCCGCTTGGCCCGGGTAGCAGCGACGTTGAGGAGGTTCGGTGTTCCGCCAGCCCAGATGCGCGAGCCTTCCTTGGCACCCCGCCCCGCCCCAAGCATCAGGATGACCGCTTCCGCCTCCTTGCCTTGGAAGGTGTGCACGGTCCCGACCCGCTTTTCGATCCATTCCTCCCGTTTGTCCCTGCTGAGGCCGGGAAGCACGCCCGGAGCCTTCAGCAGCAACGCCTTCAACCGCGCCGCGGGCGCCTTGAACGGGCAGATGACATAGAGGTCCGGCGGCGTCGGCAAGCCGCGGCACAGCTTAGCGATCGCTTGGGCGATCAGACGTCCCTCGTCCTCCACCCACTTGTCGGTGGAAGGCGCATCCACGTCAATCCAGGCCGAGGACCCCAGGATGTCCTTGATCCGGGACACCCCTTCGGATGTGGCAAACACCATCCGTCCGTCATAGGCAATGCGATTGGCGATGCCGAACATCGGTTCCTCGCACCGCCGGTGCACCAGAAGCGGCATGCCGGTGATCCGCTCGGTCCCGCCAGTTTCCCCGTCCAGCACCTGGAAGCGGCCCTGGACCGGGTTGGCACGATCCGCCAGCGACTGCGCTGACTGCTTTGGCGCCGCCCAGGCCACTGGATCGGCGGCGTTGCTCTCGAAGATCAGTCGTGTCGTGCGCTTGGGTGTGGTCACCACCGGCTCGATTTGCAGCGGGTCGCCAATGACCACCGCGCGCTTCGCCCGCCAGATCGCACCCACCGCGGCCTGCGGCGGCGCCTGCCCCGCCTCGTCGATCAGCAGCCAGCCGATCTCCCCGGCACCGAACCCCTGGAACATGCGCCCTATCGAAGCGAAGGTCGTCGAGACCACGGGCACCACCAGGAAGAACACTCCCCAATCCGTCGCGCTCGGCTTGACGACGCCGGAGCCACCCTGCGCCGCCCGGACAATCGTGTTCAGCGACGTCTTCACGGTGCGGGCCGCGACAACCACGAAGGCCCGATGCAGGCGTATGACGGCAGCGAACAGCTCGTCTCGGGCGGCGCGGAACTCACCGGCGTTCCAGGGTGCCGCGCGCTGCAACTCATCATCGGGCAAGGCCCAGAACCCGGGTCCAGGCACCGCGTCCCCCAACGCTCCCTCGCCCTGCTCCAGCTGTGATGACAACCGTGCGGCGTCTTCGCGCAGGGCCTCGAATGCCCGGAGCGTCAGATCGGAAG
>CAHJXG010000487.1 GCA_903644035.1 Rhodospirillales bacterium | reverse complement strand
CTGGCGGCCCCGCGCGCCTTTGCGCAGGCGGCGTCCGGCGCCGCGCCGGGTCCGTTCACGCTGCCGCCGCTGCCCTACGCGCCGGACGCCAACGAGCCGCACATCGACGCCGAGACGATGCTGCTGCATCACGACCGGCATCACGCCGCCTATGTGACGGCCCTGAACGGGGCGGTGAAGGACCACGCCGCGTTGGGCGACCGGCCGGTGCACGACCTGCTGGCACGGCTGCCCGATGTTCCCGACGCCGTGCGCGCGACGGTCCGCAACAGCGGCGGCGGCCACGCCAACCATAGCATGTTCTGGCAGATCATGGGCGGCGGGGGCGGCGGCGCGCCGTCCGGAGACCTGCTGGCGGCGGTGGACCGCGACCTAGGCGGCATGGACGCGATGCGGACGGCGTTCAACCGCATGGGCCTGGGGCAGTTCGGCTCGGGCTGGGTGTTCGTGACGGTGAACCGCGCCGGCAAGCTGGGCCTGACGACGCGGGCCAACCAGGACACGCCGCTGATGGAGGGCGGCCGGGTGCTGATGGGCAACGACGTGTGGGAGCACGCCTACTACCTGAAATACCGGAACCGCCGGGCGGACTACCTGGCGGCGTGGTGGAACGTCGTGAACTGGGACGCCGTGGCCGCCCGATACGACCAGGCGCGCGCCGGGACGCTGACGCTGTAGTCAGCCGGCATAGACCCAGGCGTCATGGGTCAGGCCCGCGGTGGCGATCCGGTTCTCGTTGCTGTCGGCGAACCCGGCGAGCAACTGGGCGCGGCTGCTGCCGCTGGCCAGGGCGTTGAGCCATCCCTGCCGTCCCGCCGCGTCGGGGGCGCGATGCAGCACGTTGGCATAGAGCCGGTCGACGAACCCGGCGGAGTCGAGGGCGCCATAGGCCTCCGCGAACTCGCGCGACCCGACGAAGCCTTGCGCCACCTGGTCCACCGCCACGCCCTGGCTGAGCTTGCCCGACCAGAGGGCCAGCCCCGCGGCGTCCGGACGGCGGTTGAACGCGGCCTGATACAGCCGCGTCGCCTCCGCATCGGGCCGGCTGCCGGCGATGGGCAGGGTCTGGCGATGGTTCTCCTGGCTGTCGGAAAAGGCGAGCAGGGCGTCTCCGCCGGAGGTCGCGTTGGTGTAGTTGACCCAGAGCTGCTGCTCGGCCGGGTCAGGGCTGCGGTGGAGGACGTTGATGTAGAGCTGCCGGGCGAAGCCGCGAGAGTCGGTTTGGCCGTAGAGCGCGGCGAACTCCGGCGAGGCCACGAAGCCTGCCGCCAGGTTGGCGAGACCGATGGTGCCGGCGGTGACCAGCGCCGTGTTGTCCGCCAGTCCCTGGATGTCCGGGGGGCGCCCGAACGCGGCCTGATAGAGGCGGGCCACGTCCTCCGCCGTGCCGGTGGGATCGAACAGGCCGGCGCCGTCGGTGAAGCCGATGCGGTCGAGCTTGGCCAGGGTTTGGATGCCATCCCGGCCGGGCCGGAGGTCCTGGATGTAGGCCCGGCCGTCCGAGACCTGGGCGATGACGTAATCGGTGTGCGGGCCGTGCAGCCGGACGCTGGACTGTGGATACAGCGCCCGGATGCCTGAGATGTCGGACAGGCTCAGCATTCGGTTCCGCGCGGTCGCGACGGGATACATGACGTCGGACGGGCTGGAGGAGTGGGCAAGGCCCAGGGCGTGGCCGAATTCGTGCAGCGCGACCTGATAGAAGCTTGCCCCGCCGGGACCGCCGTAGACCAGGCTGCCGCCCACCGAAACCAGGGGATACTCCGTCGGGTCCTCCAACCGGATGACCGTGTCGCGGTTGAAGTACTGGCCTGTCGAGTATCTGGTCTCGCCGACCTCCTGCGTGGCCGCGGCGTCGAAAGTGCCAAACCCGATCCGGATGTCAGCGGCAGCGTCGGGGTCCGGGGTATCGGCAACGTGCTGGAGCGCCAGGCCGGAGACGCGCGCCCAATCCTGGACGGCCTGCGTCACCGTCGCCTGGGCCGAGGGGATCAGCGACAGCGGGTTGCTGAACGGAGACTGCGCCTGGTCTGCCGGATAGGTGGTGTCGGCAAAGCTCCAGGTGATCGGGCCAGCGCGCCACACCGGCCCCAGGAACGCGTAATCGACCATTCAGCAACCCGCTTTTCTTCGTTGCTGAAGCATATCGGATAACTGGGACGACGCAATCTAAAAAATGAGCGGGCGCCCCAGGCGGAGCGCCCGCTTGAGGCTCAAACGACCTTGAGGCGCACCGGGACGTTGTTCCGGGTGGCGTTGGAGTACGGGCAGACCTGATGCGCCTTGTCCACCAGGGCCTCCGCCTCGGCCCGGTCCAGGCCGGGCAGCGACACGGCGAGCTCGACATCGATGCCGAAGCCCCCCTCGGACCGCGGCCCCATGCCGACCGTGGCGTTCACCGTCGTGTCGGCGGGCACTTTCGGGCCGCCCTGCGACGCCACGAACTTCATCGCGCCCAGGAAGCAGGCGCTGTAGCCCGCCGCGAACAGCTGCTCGGGATTGTTGCCCGCACCGCCCGCGCCGCCCAGCTCCTTGGGCGTGGACAGCTTCACGTCGAGGGAGCCGTCCGCCGTCGCCGCGTGGCCGTCGCGCCCGCCGGTCGCCGTGGCGGAGGTTGTGTAAAGCACATTGACTGACATCTGATACCTTTCCGAGCCTGATCGATGACGTGAGACGGCTGGACCGATAGCCAAGTCACGGGGCGGGCGCTACCCGGCCCCACGTTATCGTGACTCCGCGGTGCGAGACATGGCACGCACCGGCTGGCCCGGCGGGGCAAGTTGCGCCTCCGTGAGTGCAAAGATGGCTGCGGTTCTGGCCCGGCCGGTCGCCTCGCCTGATTTGACCGCGCCGCCCTTAGCAACGGCGGGCCTCGACGCGATATCCCGCGTCCACTGCAAGCGAGACAGCCGTTGCATCATGCCCAAGAGAAT
>CAHJXG010000486.1 GCA_903644035.1 Rhodospirillales bacterium | reverse complement strand
GCCTGCGACCTGGCGGTGCTGCCCATCGAGGACGCCCTCGCCCGCACCGAGCAGCCGAACCTGCCCGGCACGCTCGATGAGCACCCGAACTGGCGCCGCCGCCTTCCCGGCCCGGCGGGCGCCCTGCTTGACACCCCTGCGGTGACGACCCGGCTTGCCGGGCTTGCCGATGCCAGAAAGCTCAGATGAAGCCCCTTTCCGCCACGGCCCGCCTCCAATTCCACCGCGACTTCACCCTGGATCACGCGACGGCCCTGGTGCCGTACTATGCACGGCTGGGCATCAGCCACCTCTATGCGTCCCCATTGCTGACGGCGCGCGCCGGGTCGACGCATGGCTACGACATCGTGGACCACGACACGATCAACCCGGAACTTGGCGGGGAGGAGGCGCTGCGCCGGCTCGTGGCGGAGCTGCGCGCGCAGGAGATGGGCCTGATCCTCGACATCGTGCCGAACCACATGGGCGTTGGCGGCAACGACAACGGCTGGTGGCTCGACGTGCTGGAATGGGGCCGCGCCAGCCCTTATGCGGACTACTTCGACATCGACTGGGACCCGCCCGACCCGTCGCTGCGCGGCCGTATGCTGGCGCCGTTCCTCGGCAGCTCCTACGGCGAGTGCCTGGAGCGCGGCGAGCTGGTGCTGCGCTTCGATGACCGCGACGGCCGCCTGTTCGTCGGCTACCACGACCATCGCTTCCCGATCAGCCCGCGCGACTATGCGGCGGTCCTGCTGACCGTGGGCGGCCCGCTGGAGCCGGCCGCGCGGGCGTTCGCCGACCTGGGCACCGGCGCCCGGGAGGCCACACGCAAGCAGGCCGAGGCCGCCCGGCACGAGCTGCTGGAGCCGGTCTACCGCACCGGCATCGAGGAGTGCCTGCGAGCCTACGCCATCGACACGTCCGGCGGGCTGGACCGCCTGCACCGCCTGCTGGAGCGCCAGCACTACCGCCTGGCGTGGTGGCGCGCGGCGGCGGACGAGATCAACTGGCGCCGCTTCTTCGACGTGAACGGCCTGGCCGGCGTGCGGGTCGAGCAGCCGGAGGTGTTCGAGGCGACGCACCGCACCGTGTTCCGCCTGTATGCCGAGGGGCTGATCGACGGGGTGCGCATCGACCATGTGGACGGCCTGGCCAGCCCGCGCGACTACTGCCGCAAGCTGCGCCGCCGCTTGCAGACCGTGGCGCTGTCCCGCCCCGCCGAGCTGCGCGAGGAGCCGGTCGTGCTGTGGATCGAGAAGATCCTGGCACCGCACGAGCGCCTGGCCGGCGACTGGCTGACCGACGGCACGACCGGCTACGACTTCATGAACGACGCCGCCGCGGTCCTGCACGATCCCGCCGGGGAGGAGCCGCTGACGACGCTGTGGACCGGCCTGACCGGGCGGCCCGGCGTGTTCGACGACGAGGCCATGCCGGCCCGTCGGCAGATCCTGCGGGAAAGCCTGAGCAGCGAGCTGTTCGTCACAGCGTCGGCACTGCACCGCGTGGCCCGGCGCAACCTCTCGACCCGGGACTACACGCTCACCGCGATCCGCAACACGCTGACGGAACTGCTGGTGCATTTCCACGTGTATCGCATCTATGCCGGCCCGGGTGGCATCACGCCCACGGACCAGCGGATCATGGACTGGGCCATGGCCGGGGCGCGCCGCACCGTGCGCGCCGCCGACCGCCCGTTGCTGGAGCTGGTCGGCGAGTGGCTGTCCGGCGCCGGGCTGCGAAACGTGCCGGCGGGGACGCAGCGGCAGGAGCGGCTGCGGGCGATGGTGAAGTTCCAGCAGCTCTCGGCGCCGACGGCGGCGAAGTCGGTCGAGGATACGACGTTCTACCGCTACGGCCGCCTGCTGTCCCGCAACGAGGTCGGCACCGAGCCGTCGCAATGGTGCCTCAGCCCCGCCGCCTTCCACGCGGCCAGCAAGGAGCGGCAGAAGCGCTTCCCCCACGCCCTGCTGGCGACCGCCACGCATGACCACAAGCGCGGCGAGGACACCCGCACCCGGCTCGCCGTGCTGAGCGAGATCCCCTCCGAGTGGGAGGCGGCGCTGCAGCGCTGGACCCGGCTCAACGCCCCGCTCAAGCGCGACCTCGACGGCCCGGCGCCCGACGCCGCCGACGAGATCATGCTGTATCAGACGCTGGTCGCCGCCTGGCCGCTCGACCTCGCCCCGGACGACGCCGAGGGGCTGGCGGCCTTTGAGGGCCGGGTGGCCGGCTGGCAGGAAAAGGCGCTGCGCGAGGCGAAGCGCCGCACCGGCTGGGCCGCGCCGGACATAGAGTACGAGGGGGCGTGCCGCAGCTTCCTGGCGGGCCTGCTCGACGCCGGGCGCAGCGTGAACATGGCCGGAGAACTCGCGGGCTTCGCCGCGCGGATCGCTCCCGCAGGCGCCGTCAACAGCCTGACGCAAACGATGCTGCGGCTCACCAGCCCCGGCGTCCCGGACCTGTACCAGGGGACGGAGTTCTGGGACTTCAGCCTGGTTGATCCCGACAACCGGCGCCCGGTCGATTTCCCGGCGCGGCAGGCGGCCCTGGAAGCGGCGGAGGACCCGGTCTCGCTGCTGCCATCCTGGCGCGACGGCCGGGTCAAGCAGGCCATCATCGCCCGTGCGCTCGCGTTGCGCGCCCGCGCGCCCGGGCTGTTCACCCAAGGGAGCTACATCCCGCTCCGCCTGGAGGGGCCGTTCGCCGACCATGCCTTGGCCTTCGCGCGCGTGCATGAGGGCCGTTCGGCCATCGTGATCGGCACGCGGCTGTCGATGGTGATCGACCCATCGGTCACGAAGCCGCTCGTCGATGCTGGCAATTGGCGGGAAACTGCGGTTTTATTGCCTCGCAGCCTGGTCGACCGGAGACTTGTGCATATTTTGGACGGAGAGGTAGAATCCATGAGTACATCGCGCCTGTCCCTGGCCGGGATTCTAAGCCGGCTGCCAGTGGCTCTGATGGAGCTGAGGTGAACCGCCTCGTCGTCGTCAGCAATCGTGTGCCCGCCCCGGCGGCGGCGGGCGCGCAGGCGGGTGGGCTCGCGGTCGCGCTCGAGGCCCTCATGGAGCGGCGCGGCGGGGTGTGGTTCGGCTGGAGCGGCAACATCTCGGAGGCGCTAGGACCGGTCCGTATCGCCGAGGCAGGCCGGGTCAAGTACGCGACCGTCGACCTGACGGCGGAGGAGCACGAGCGCTACTACAACGAGTTTTCCAACAGCACGCTCTGGCCGCTGCTGCATTCGATGCCCGAGTTGATGACGTTCGACCGGCGCAACGCGCAGATCTACCGTCAGGTGAACGAGCGGCTCGCGGATGCGCTGCAGCCCATGCTGCGGGCTGACGACCTGATCTGGATTCACGACTACCACCTGATGGGGATGCCCCAGGCCCTGCGCTCAAGGGGCGTGCGGGCGCCCATCGGCTTCTTCCTCCATATTCCGTTCCCCTCCGCCGACATGCTGGCCAGCGTGCCGGAGGCGGGCGCGTTGCTGCGCGACCTGCTCGCGGCCGACCTGCTCGGTTTCCAGACTGCAAACGATGTCGAGAACTTTGCCGAGGTGGCCTGCCGCCTTGGCGACGCGCTGCGGATGCCGAACGGCTGGCTGAACGTGGGCGGTCGCCGGGTGCGCCTGGGCGTGTTCCCGGTCGAGATCGAGGCACAGGATTTCGCGGCGGTTGCCGAGGACGCCTGGCGTGCCGCGCCGACGGAACGCTTGCGCCGGAGCTTGGGTGGCCAGCGGCTGGTGCTCGGCGTGGACCGCATGGACCCGACGAAGGGCCTGCTGCAGCGCATCGCGGGCTACCGGCGCCTGCTGGAGACCCGGCCCGAGTTGCGGCGCCGGGTGACCTTCCTGCAGATCGCCGCAGAGTCGCGCAAGGACGTCGTGGCCTACCGGGACCTGCGCAGCGCCATCGAGCGTGAGGCCGGCAGCATCAACAGCGAGTTCAGCGAACCCGATTGGATGCCGCTCCGCCTCGTGGCCCGCGCCGGGGCGCGCAGCACGGTTGCCGGCTACATGCGGGAGGCGCGGGTGGGTCTCGTGACCCCGCTGCGGGATGGCATGAACCTGGTCGCAAAGGAATACATTGCGGCCCAGGACCCCCAGGATCCCGGCGTGCTGATCCTGTCTCGCTTCGCCGGCGCGGCCAAGCAGCTCGGTTCGGCGCTGATCGTCAACCCGCATGACGCCGACGAGGTCGCAGACGCGTTGGACAACGCATTGAACATGGGCCTTGTGGATCGTCAGGCGCGGTGGCGGGAGAGCTGGGCAGCGATCCAGGGCACCTCGGCGCTGGCCTGGGGGCGCTCGTTCGTCGGCGCGTTGCTGCGGACTGCCGCAACACCTCCAACCGCGCGCGGCGTCTCCGGCACTCATACAGGTGACGAGGCGATGCTGGCGATCACCGACCCGCTGGGAATGATTGTACGTCCGCTTGGCAGTCGGGACGCTGATCTGGCCGACGGGTCGTCCGTCTTGCACCCACGCCGAATGTCGTGATCGCGCCCAGGACCTCGTGAAAATCACGTTAATATGACTTCCATTCCGGTAGGATATCGTTACAATGCCTGCTGTAAGATGGGAGTTTAAGATGTCGGAAGCCTTGACGACGTCGGCGCAGGTGTCTGCGGCCGTGCGGGAGCTTGATGGCCTGGCCAACCTTCTTGGCATGCCCAGCCGCGAGCGTTGCAGCATCCTGGGCCTCAGCGGCCCTGCCTACCGCTCATGGTACATCGGCCTCATGCACGCCGAGATCACGGCGGAACTGGTGCGTCGCCTGGGCTACGCATTGCCGCTGATGCGGCGCATGGCGGCGCATGGCTCGGCTGGCGCCATGGCGCGCGGCCAGAACCGGCCGCATGCCATGAGCAGCGAAACGCTGGCCTGAATCAGGCTGCGGTCAGCACGATACGGCCGGTCACTGTCCCGTCCCGCAGCCGGTGCAGGGCCGAGGTGGCGTTGGAGTGCGGAACCGGGGTAATGGGCAGGGCCGAGATGCCGCCGTCCTGCGCCAGCTCCACCAGTTCCCGCAACTCCTTCGGGTTGCCGACATAGCTTCCCTGCACTGTCAGCGCACGCATCGGCATCAACGGCAACGGCAGCGTCATCTCTCCGCCGAACAGGCCGACTTGGATCAGCTTGCCGCCCTTGCGCAGCACCTCGAACGCGAATGCCGCTGTGGCGGTGCCGTTCACCAGGTCGATGACCGCCAGAACCGGCCCGCCGCAGGCCTCCACGATGCGCTTCGCCGTGCCGGGCGTGCTCGCGTCCACCACTGATGTCGCACCCGCGGCCGTTGCCGACTTCAGCTTCTCTGAGCTCAAATCCACCGCCACGATCGTCTTGTGCCCGAGCGCCTTCAGGATCTCGATCGCGTTCAGGCCCAGCCCGCCGGCGCCCACCAGCACGATGGGTTCGGTCGGCGCCATCGGCAGCACCTTGCGCACGGCGGAATAGACCGTGACGCCGGAACAGGCGTAGGTCGCGGCGACCGCCGGGTCGAGCGTGCCGGGGTCGATCAGGTGGCGGGGATGCGGCGCCACGACGTGCGTGCCGTAGCCGCCGTTGCGAAAGACGCCAAGGCTGCGGTTGGCGACGACGCACATGTTGTCCTCCTCCGCCAGGCAGCGCGCGCACTGGCCGCAGCCCAGCCAGGGAAACACGATCCGCACGTCGCCGATGGCGACGCCGGCCGCGTCCGGACCGAGCTTCGCGACCCGGCCGACGATCTCATGCCCCATCGCCAGCGGCAGCACCACGCCGCGGTCCTTCAGCGACATCTGCTTGCCGCCACCCAGATCGTAGTGGCCCTCCCAGATGTGCAGGTCGGAATGGCACACCCCGCAATGCGTCACCTCCAGCAGCACCTCGGTGCCCTGCGGCTCCGGAGTCGGCCATTCCAATTCCTGCAGGTCGGCCCCGTTCTCGACCACTGCCCATGCTCGCATCATCCGCCTCCCGGGTTTCTTATCGGCGCATCGGACCCCCGCGACGCCAGGCGGTCAAGACGTGCTGTGTCCCCGCGGGGCATCGGGGTTGATGACGCGGATCGGGCGGCCGTCCAGGAATGCCAGGATGTTTTCCACGCTTTCGCCGTAGAACTGCGCGAAGGTGTCCTGTGTCCCATAGCCGAGATGCGGGGTCAGCACGGTGTTCGGCGCCGTCCGCAGCGGGTGGTGCGGCGGCAGCGGCTCCTGCGCGAAGACATCGAGCGCGGCGACGATGCGCCCGGCGTGGAGCGCATCCAGCAGCGCCGCCTCCTCGACCAGCGGGCCGCGCGAGGTGTTGACCAGGATCGCGCCCGGCTTCATCCCCGCAAGGTCCGCCGCCCCGATCATGCCGCGCGACCGGGCCGACAGCACGACGTGCAGGCTGACGACATCCGACTGCGCCAGCAGTTCGGCCTTGGAGACGAGCCGCGCCCCGGCGGCCTGCGCGGCGGCCTCGGTCAGGTTCGGGCTCCAGGCGAGCAGGTCCATGCCGAGCGCCCGCCCATAGCCGCCGACGCGCGCGCCGATCCGGCCGAGGCCGATGATGCCCAGGGTGCGCCCCTCCAGCACCGGGCCGACGCCGACGCCCTCCTGGAACCGCCCGGCCCGAATCGCCGCGTCGCCGGCGGGGATGGACCGTGCCGCGGCCAGAATCAGGCCCAAGGCAAGCTCCGCCGTGCCGATGGAGGAGCGTTCGCCGCCGGTGTTGCACACCAGGACGCCCGCCGCGGTGCAGGCGTCGAGCGCCAGCGTCTGCGCCCGGCCGCCGGTGAGCGCGATCATCCGCAGCTTGGGCAGGCGCGCGATCAGCGTGGCGCCGAGTTCCGTGCGCTCGCGCATCGGCACCAGGATGTCGAACCCTGCCAGCGCCGCCGCGGCGGCGTCCTCGTCGGCGAACGGCTCGGCGAACACCGTGACCTCCGCCCGGGCCTCGACCGCCGACCAGTCCGCGGCGCCGCGCGCCACGCCCTGCCAGTCGTCCATGATCGCGATGCGCATCCGCAGGCCTCCGATGGGTTCAGCGCCGCCGGGGATCGAGGGCGTCCCGCAGGCCGTCGCCGACCAGGTTGAACGCCAGCACCGCCAGGAAGATGGCAGCGCCCGGGAACACCGCGAGCCAGGGCGCCTGGGTCAGGAACCGCTGCGCCGAGTTCAGCATGCTGCCCCAGCTCGGCGCCGGTGGCTGCTGACCGAGGCCAAGGAAGGAGAGGCTGGCCTCCGCGATGATGGCGAGCGCGATGGCGAGCGTCGCCTGCACCAGCACGGGCGGGATGATGTTGGGCGCCACGTGGCGCAGCGCCACGCGCCAGGGCGGGTTGCCGACGGCGCGGGCGGCCTCGACGTAGTCGTGCGTCATCGTGTCCATCGTGGCGCTGCGGGCGACGCGGGCGAACACCGGCGCGGCCGTCACGCCGATGGCGACCATGGCGTTGGTCAGTGCCGGGCCGAGGAAGGCGGCAAGGGCGATGGCGAGGATCAGGAACGGGCAGGCCAGCATTGCGTCCACCACCCGGCCGATCACCATATCGACCCGGCCCCCGGCGAACCCGGCCAGCAGGCCCACCGGCACCCCGACGCCGGCCGCGATCAGCACGGAGACGACGCCGGCCAGCAGCGACGCCCGCGCGCCGAACACCACGCGGGACAGCACGTCGCGCCCGTTCTCGTCGGTGCCCATCCAGTGCTGCATCGACGGCGCCTTGCGGATCGCGGTCCAGCTGGTGGCGACGGGATCGAACGGCGCGATCAAGGGTGCCGCCACGGCGATCACGATGAACAGGGTGATGACGATGAAGCCCAGCACTGCCGCCGGGCGCCCACGGAACCGGCGCAGCGCCAGGGCGGTCGGACTCGACGTCATGCGTCGCGCAGCCGCGGGTTGATGACGACATAC
This sequence comes from Rhodospirillales bacterium, assembly GCA_903644035.1. Classification (GTDB taxonomy): domain Bacteria; phylum Pseudomonadota; class Alphaproteobacteria; order Acetobacterales; family Acetobacteraceae; genus CAHJXG01. Next base: position 4,114 of record CAHJXG010000486.1, on the reverse strand, counting down.
AGCACATCGGCCAGCAGGTTCAGCAGGATGTAGAGGCAGGCCGTGACCAGCACGACGCCCTGGACGACCGGGTAGTCCCGGTTGAACACCGCGTCCACCACCAGCTTGCCGAAGCCCGGGATGCTGAACACCTGCTCGGTCAGCACCGCGCCGGACAGCAGCGTGCCGAGTTCGAGCGCGCCCAGGGTCACGACCGGCACCAGCGCGTTGCGGAAGGCGTGTCGCAGCACGACGACCCACTCGTTCAGGCCCTTGGCCCGCGCGGTCCGCACGAAGTCCTGGTCGAGCGTCGTCAGCATGGCGCTGCGGGTGTGGCGCATCAGGATGGCGGCGATGGCGTTGCCCAGCACGAAGGCCGGCATGATGGTGGTGGCCAGCGACTGCCGCCAGTCCTCGGCGAGCGGCACGTAGCCGGAGGGCGGCAGCCAGCCGAGCTTCACCGAGACCAGCAGGATTAGCATGATCCCGAGCCAGAAGTTCGGCGTCGACAGCCCGGCCAGCCCGATGAGGTTCGCCACGTAGTCCCAGGCGGTGTTGCGCTTGACCGCCGACAGGATGCCCGCCGGCACGCCGATGCACAGCGCGATCAGGAACGCCATCGCGGCGAGCTGCAGCGTCACCGGCAGCTTGGTCAGCACCAGGGACGCCACCGGCTGGCGGATGCGCCAGCTGAACCCGAGGTCGCCGCGCAAGACGTTGCCGATCCAGTGGAAGTACTGCACCGGCAGCGAGCGGTCGAGCCACAGCTCGCTGCGGATCTGCGCGAGGACGGCGGGGTCGCCGCGCTCCTCGCCCGCAAGCACGACGGCGGGGTCGCCGGGCATGAGCTGCTGGAGGCCGAACACCAGGATGCTGACCAGCAGGATGGTCGGCAGGACCTGCAGCAGCCGGCCGCCGAGGTGGCTGCGCATCGCTACTTCGCCAAGCTGATGCCCTGCAGCCGGATCATGCCGTCCGGCACCGGGCGGAACCCGGTCACCCGGGCCGACAGGCCGACCACGTTCTTGGGGTTATGCAGGTAGATGATCGGCAGGTCCTTGCTCAACTGCTCCACGACCTGGGCATACAGCGCGCGCCGCCCCGCCACGTCCTGCACGGTGCGCGTCTGGTCCAGCAGCGCGTCCACCTTCGGATCGGCGTAGTGGCTGTCGTTCAACGCGCCGCCGCCGTGCATGAAGCTGAACAGGTTGCCGTCGGGATCGACCCGGCCGGACCACCCGGTCGAGAATGCCTCGAACTCCCCCCTGGTGGCCGCACTCAGCGCCGACGCGTATTCGGATGCCGTGATCCGCACATCGAACCCGGCCTCTGCCGCCATGGCCTGGATGATCTCGCCCGTCTGACGCTGATCGGGGTTGTTCGGCACGGTCAACGCGACCGGTACCGGCAACGTGGCCCCAGCCTCCTTCAGCAATGCCTTCGCCCGCGCCACGTCGCGCTCACGAGGCTGTATTGACTTGTTGTAATAGGGGCTGCTCGGCGACAGGCCTTGCGCCATCGGCGTGTAGAGCCCGTTGTAGACGACCTGGTTGATGGTCGCCCTGTCCAACGACAGCTCGAACGCCTGCCGCACCCGGGCGTCGCTGCCGAGCGGGGTCTTGGCGCGCGGGCCGTTGGCCAGGTTGATGGTGATGCCCCAATAGCCGAGGTTGTCCGAAGTCACGAGCCGCAGCCGCGGGTTGCTGCGCACCGCGTCCGCATCGGTCGGCAGGATCTGCTCCGACAGCTCGATGCTGCCCGCCTGAAGGTTTGCCAGCCGGATCGAGCTGTCCGGGATCGGCAGATACACCACCCGGTCCAGCTTGATCGAACCCGCATCCCAGTACTGGGGAAACTTCTCCAGCACGATCCGGTCCTGCGGCACCCGCTCCACGAAGCGGAACGGCCCGGCGCAGACCGGCTTGAGGCCGAAATCCTTGCCCGCCGCCTCCGCCGCCTTGGGCGACACGATCATGCCGGCGCGGTCCGTCAGCTGTGACACGAAGGGCGATGACGCGGTCTTCAGCACGATGCGGACCGTGAGCGGGTCCACGACCTCGACCCGGTCCATCACGTTGATCTCGCTGCGGCGGAAGCTGCCCTGCATGGTCAAGTGACGCTCCAGCGAATACTTCACCGCCGCGGCATTGAGCGCCTCGCCGTCATGGAACACGACGCCGGGCCGCAGCTTGATCACCAGGTTGGTCGGGTCCGTCCACTCGTAGGACAGCGCCAGCTGCGGCACGATCTCCAGCGTCTCGTTGATGTCGAACAGCTTGTCGCACAGCCCGGCGAACGCGATGCGCCCGACATAGGTGCGCGCCAGGGTGGGGTCCAGGATGTCCGGGTCCTCGCGCAGCGCAACGCGGAGCGTTTGGGCACGTGCGGCGCCCGTCAGCATGGTCGCGAGACAAAGGGCCGCGAGGATTGATCTGCGCATCATCGATTCTCCTGTCCCGTGCACCCATGCCGGGTGCCGTGGGCGCTGGCAAGCGGCGACGTGCCGGGCTACACGGGACGTCCCTTAGAAGACTGTGCAAACCATGCGCCACCACCGGATCGCCTCCATTCCCGCCGACGGCATCGGACCGGAGGTGATCGCCGCCGGGCTGGAGGCGCTGGAGGCGGTGGCCGCCCGTGACGGCGGGTTCCAGCTGCAGGTGGACCACCTGGATTGGGGGTCCGACCGGTATCGCCGCACCGGCGCGCTGATGCCCGCCGATGGGTTGGAGCGGCTGCGCGCCGTGGACGCCATCCTGTTCGGCGCGGTGGGGGCGCCCGACATCCCGGACCATGTGACGCTGTGGGGCCTGCGCCTGCCGATCTGCCAGGGCTTCGACCAATATGCCAACGTCCGCCCCACCCGCATCCTGCCGGGCGTCACCAGCCCGCTGCGCGGCGTCGGCCCCGGCGACCTCGACTGGCTGATCGTGCGGGAGAACAGCGAGGGCGAGTATGCCGGCCATGGCGGGCGCGCCCATCGCGGCCATCCGGAGGAGGTCGCGACCGAGACCGCCATCTTCACCCGGCGCGGCGTCGAGCGGATCATGCGCTTCGCCTTCGACGCCGCGCAGAAACGTCCACGCAAGCTGCTGACCGTCGTGACCAAATCGAACGCCCAGCGCCACGGCATGGTGTTCTGGGACGAGATCGCGGCGCTCGTCGCCGCGGACTACCCGGACGTCACCTGGGACAAGGAGCTGGTGGACGCCATGACCACCCGCATGGTGCGCAAGCCCGGCAGCATCGACACGGTCGTGGCGACCAACCTGCACGCGGACATCCTGTCGGACCTTGCGGCGGCGCTGGCCGGGTCGCTCGGCATCGCGCCCACCGGCAACGTCGATCCGGAGCGCCGCTACCCCAGCATGTTCGAGCCGATCCACGGCAGCGCCTTTGACATCACCGGCAAGGGCATCGCCAACCCCGTCGCCACCTTCTGGACCGCGTCGATGATGCTGGACCATTTGGGCGAGGCGTCCGCCGCGGCGCTGCTGATGCGCGCGGTGGAGCAGGTCTGCGCCGCGGGGATCGTGACGCCCGACCTCGGGGGCCGCGCGATCACCGCCGAGGTGACGCGCGCGGTGTGCGAGGCGGTCCGCGGGACCAACGCCTAGCGCCAGCCGAGCAGCGCCCGCTCCAGCCGTCCCAGCACCCAGGCCACCAGCAGGCCCAGCAGCGACAGCACGACGATGCCGGCCAGCAGGTTGTCGGTGTCGTAGAGGTTGCCCGCCTGCAGCACGAAGGCGCCGATGCCGCGCTCCGCCCCGATCATCTCGGCGGCGACCAGCAGGATGATGGCGATGCCCGTGGTGACGCGGAAGCCGCTCAGGATGGCCGGGAGTGCTCCGGGCAGCACGATCTTGCACAGGATCGCGGCGTCGGACAGCCCGAAGGCCTGGCCCATCCGCACCAGGCTGCGGCTCACGGCATCGACGCCGGCGGCGGTGCTGATGACGGTCGGGAAGAACACGCCGAAGCCCAGGGTGGCGAGCTTCGACCCCTCGCCGATGCCGAACCAGATGATGAACAGCGGCACCAGCGCGATCTTCGGGATCGGGAACAGCGCCGACACGACGGCCATGCCGGGGCTGCGCAGCCAGCTCGACAGGCCCACCGCGACGCCAAGCGCCAC
>CAHJXG010000485.1 GCA_903644035.1 Rhodospirillales bacterium | reverse complement strand
CGGCGCTGTCGGACGCGGCGCTCGCCGGCAAGACCGCCGAGTTCCGCGGGCGGCTGGAGGGCGGCGCCACGCTCGACGACCTGCTGCCCGAGGCCTACGCGGCGGTGCGGGAGGCGGCGAAGCGCGTGCTGGGCCAGCGGCACTTCGACGTGCAGCTGATCGGCGGCATGGTGCTGCACGACGGCAAGATCGCCGAGATGAAGACCGGCGAGGGCAAGACGCTGGTGGCGACGCTGCCGGTGTACCTGAACGCGCTGGCGGGCAAGGGCGTGCACGTCGTGACCGTGAACGACTACCTGGCCAAGCGCGACAGCGAGTGGATGGGCCGGGTCTACGGCTTCCTGGGGCTGAGCACCGGCGTGATCGTGCACGGGCTGGACGACAACGAGCGCCGCGCCGCCTACGCCGCCGACATCACGTACGGGACCAACAACGAGTTCGGCTTCGACTACCTGCGCGACAACATGAAGTACCGGCTGGACGACATGGCGCAGCGCGACTTCGCCTACGCCATCGTGGACGAGGTGGACAGCATCCTGATCGACGAGGCGCGCACCCCGCTCATCATCTCCGGCCCGGCGGAGGACAGCAGCGACCTGTATCGCACCGTCAACCTGGTGGTGCGGGAGCTGGTCAAGGATGCCTCGACCTACGAGAAGGACGAGAAGTTCAAGACCGTCACCATGACCGAGGACGGGTCGGAGCGCGTGGAGCAGATGCTGCGCGACGCCGGGATCATCACCGAGGGCAACCTGTACGACATCTTCAACGTGTCGGTGATCCACCACGTGCAGCAATCCCTGCGCGCCAACACGCTGTTCGGGCGCGACGTGGACTACATTGTGCGCGACGACAAGGTGGTGCTGATCGACGAGTTCACCGGGCGCATGATGGAGGGCCGCCGCTACTCCGAAGGCCTGCACCAGGCGCTGGAGGCCAAGGAGGGCGTAACGGTCCAGCCGGAGAACCAGACGCTCGCCAGCATCACCTTCCAGAACTACTTCCGGCTGTATCCGAAGCTCGCCGGCATGACCGGCACGGCGCTGACGGAGGCCGACGAGTTCGCCGAGATCTACAAGCTCGAAGTGCTCGAGATCCCCACCAACGTGCCGGTGACGCGCAAGGACGCGGACGACGAGGTGTACCGCTCGGCGGCCGAGAAGTACGAGGCGGTCGCGACCCTGATCGAGGAGGCGAGGGGCCGTGGCCAGCCGGTGCTCGTCGGCACCACCAGCATCGAGAAGAGCGAGGTGATCAGCGAGATCCTGGCCCGCAAGAAGGTGCCGCACGCCGTGCTGAACGCGCGCTTCCACGAGCAGGAGGCCAGCATCGTCGCCCAGGCCGGCGCGCCCGGCGCCATCACCATCGCGACCAACATGGCCGGGCGCGGCACCGACATCAAACTGGGCGGCAACGCCGAGATGCGCCTGAGCCTGGAGGCCGGCGACGCCGACCCCGACGTGCGCCCGGCGCTGGAGGCGAAGATCCGGCAGGAGGTCGCGACCTACCACGACGCGGTGAAGTCATCCGGCGGCCTGCTGGTGATCGGCACCGAGCGGCATGAGAGCCGGCGCATCGACAACCAGCTGCGCGGACGGTCCGGCCGGCAGGGCGACCCCGGCGCCAGCCGCTTCTTCCTGAGCCTTGAGGACGACCTGATGCGCATCTTCGGGTCAGAGCGCATGGGCGGCATGCTGCAGAAGCTCGGCCTCAAGGAGGGCGAGGCCATCGTGCACCCCTGGATCAACAAGGCGCTGGAGAAGGCGCAGAAGAAGGTCGAGGCGCGCAACTTCGACACCCGCAAGAACGTGCTGAAATACGACGACGTGATGAACAACCAGCGGCGCGAGGTCTATCAGCAGCGCCGCGAGTTCATGCGCGCCGACGACGTGTCGGAGACGGTGCAGGAGATGCGGGCGGAGGTCGTCGCCAACCTGGTCGCCCGGCGCATCCCCGAGAAGGCCTATGCCGAGCAGTGGGAGACCGAGGCGCTGGCCGAGGACCTGCGGCGCCTGCTGGCCCTCGACCTGCCCATCGCCGAGTGGGGGCGGGAGGAGGGCATCGACGAGACCGGCATCCGCGAGCGCATCGAGGCGGCGTCGGCGGCGCACGTGGCGGCGAAGCTCGCGAACCTCGGCCCGGACCTGATGCGCTACGTCGAGAAGAGCCTGCTGCTGCAGACGCTCGACGCCGTGTGGAAGGAGCACCTGCTGGCGCTCGACCACCTGCGCCAGGGCATCGGGCTGCGCGCCTACGGCCAGCGGGACCCGCTGAACGAATACAAGAGCGAGGCGTTCGGCCTGTTCAACGCCATGCTGGACGAGCTGAAGGAGCGGGTAACGGCCATGCTCGCCCGGGTGGAGCTGGGTCCGGACGCGCCGCCCGAGCCGGCGTTCCCGCCCGTGCCGCAGCAATCCCTGCAGTATTCCGACCCGGCCGCCAGCGCCCCCTACGCCGGCGGCGACGTGCTGGAGGCGGAACGCCCGCGGATGGCGCTCGGGGCGCCGGCCGCGACGGCCATCGACCCGGCCGATCCCGCCACGTGGCGCGAGACGCCGCGCAACGCGCCGTGCCCGTGCGGATCGGGCAAGAAGTACAAGCATTGCCATGGCCGCATCGCGTAGGAGCGCGCAGGCTACTCCCCCGACAGCTCGCGCCGCCGCTTCTCCAGCTCCTCGCTGTAGCGGCGCAGCGCGTACTGCTCGGTCAGCACGCCGATGACCTTCATGCTCTCCGCGCCGTCCACCACGGCCAGCTCGTCGCTTTCCGCCGTCTCGAACATCTGCACCGCCTCCTTGATCGTCATCTGCGGCAGCAGCACGGTCTTGCGGTGGTGCACCACGTCGGACAGCTTCGTCGCGGTGTCCGGGGCGGCGTGGCCCTCCGAGGTCGCGAGGATGCCGGCGTAGCGGTCGGCCGGGTCAACCGCGACCACGCGGGCGACCGAGCCCAGCACGAACTCCCGCCGGAACGCCGCCAGCGTCATGTCGATCGGCACCCGGCGGTACTCGCGCCGCATCATCCGCCCGACCGTCAGGCTGCGCATCCAGCCGATATCGACGGCGCTGCGGATCGCCTCCCCGCGCAGGTGGAAGCGCCAGGTCGCGAAGCTGTAGCCGAAGGTGCGGCGCACCGTGATGGTGGAGACGACGCTCGCCGCCAGCACGGCGATGGTCATGGGCAGCGACCCCGTGCTCTCCAGCGCCAGGAACGCCATGGTGAGGGGACCGCCCACGACGGCCACCGCGAGCGCGCTCATGCCCACCAGCGCGCAGATCACCGCCGGCAGCGCCTGCGCCGCCGTCACCAGGCCGAGCACGCCCGCGAACAGCTTGCCCACCAGCGCGCCCAGGAACAGCGAGGCGAAGAACAGCCCGCCGCGGAACCCGGAGCCGATGCTGATGGCCGACGCCACCGCCTTGAGCAGGATCAGCAGCCCGATCTGCTGCAGGCTGTAGGGCGCGTCGAGCGCGACCCGCAGCGCCGAGTGGCCGGAGGACAGCACCGCCGGCGACAGCAGCGCCATGGCGCCGACCGCGAGGCCGCCCAGCGCCGGGCGC
>CAHJXG010000484.1 GCA_903644035.1 Rhodospirillales bacterium | reverse complement strand
GGTTGGGCGCTGGCCGGCCCAGCCGTGCTGGCGCTGACGGTGCTGCTCCTGCTGCCGACGGCGGCGCTCCTGGCGCTGTCGCTGACCGACCTGGAGCTGGGCGGCTCGCCCCTGCGCTGGGTGGGCGGGGACAACTACGCCGAGCTGCTGCGCGACCCCGGCTTCCTCGGGGCGCTGCGGAACACGCTGGTTTACGTGGCCGCCGTGCTGCCGGCGTCAGTGGGGATCGGCCTGGGCCTGGTGCTGCTGATCGAGGCGGGCACGCGGGGGCGGGTGCTGTTCCGCGCCGTGTTCTTCCTGCCCGTGGTGTCCCTGCTGGTGGCGATGGCCACGGCCTGGGAATACCTGCTGCATCCCACCATCGGCCCGGTCAACCAGGTGCTGGGCCGCTTCGGCGTCGCGCCCGTCAACTGGCTCGGCAGCTCCGAATGGGTGCTGACCTCCCTGTGCCTGATCGGCGTGTGGGAGAACCTGGGCTACGTCGTGGTGCTGTTCATGGCCGGGCTGACGGCGATCCCGCCGGAGCTGCGCGCCGCGGCGGAGACCGACGGCGCGGCGCGGGCCTGGGACCGGTTCTGGCTGGTGACCTGGCCGATGCTCGGGCCGACCACGCTGTTCGTCGTCACCGTCACCGCCATACGCTGCCTGCGCGTGTTCGACACGGTGGCGGCGCTGACGCATGGCGGGCCGAACAAGGCCAGCGAGGTGCTGCTGCACCTGATGTACCGCGAAGGCTTCACCTATTTCCGGATCGGCTACTCCGCTGCGATCACGGCGGTGTTCCTGGCCGTGGTGCTGGCCCTGGTGCTGCTGCAGACGCGGGTGCTGGAGCGCCGGGTGCATTACGGATGACGCCCCGCCCCCTCCTGGCCGACCTGCCGCGCCTCGCGCTGCTCACGCTGGCGGCGCTGGTCGTGCTGTCGCCGTACGCCTTCATGCTGTCCGCCTCCCTCAAGCCCGGCGGCGAGATATTCCAGTCGTCCCTGACCCTGTGGCCGCACCGCTTCCATGGATGGGAGAACTACCGGAAGGCGCTGACCCAGGTGCCGCTGCTGCGCTTCCTGCTGAACGGCACGCTGGTTTGCGCCGTCATCCTGGCCCTGCAGGTGCTGTTCGCCGTTCCCTGCGCCTACGCCCTCGCCAAGCTGCGCTGGCGCGGGCGGGAGGTGGTGTTCGCCCTCGTGCTGCTGGGCCTGCTCATCCCGGCCCACGTGCCGGCGCTGCCGCTGTACGTGGCGCTGGGCAAGATGGGCCTGCTGGACAGCTACACGGCGCTGACGGCGCCCTTCGCCATCTCGGTCTTCGCCATCTTCATGTTCCGCCAGGCGTTCAAGTCCATCCCGGACGAGCTGATCCAGGCCGCCAGGCTGGACGGCATGGGGGAGGGCGGCATCGTGTGGCGCGTCATCCTGCCCAACGCCTGGCCGACCGCGACGGCCTTTGCCACCTTCAGCGTCGTCGCCCATTGGAACGACCTGTTCTGGCCGCTGGTCGCCGTGCAGACGCAGGCGATGGCGACGCCCGCGCTCGGCGTCCTGTTCTTCCGGGCGGAGGAGGGCGGCAACGACACCGGCGCCCTCATGGCCGCCTGCGTCATCACCACCCTGCCGATGGTCGCCGCCTTCCTGGCAGCCCAGCGCCGGTTCATCCAGGGCGTCGCCACGGCGGGACTCAAGGGCTGATCCCCACCACCTGAACCAGGAGCCATCCATGCTGCGCCGGACCCTGCTTGCCGTTCCCCTGGCGACCCCGTTCCTCCGCCCCGCCGCCGCCCAGGGCGCGATGGAGCTGGTCGTCCACTACCCCATGCCGGCCTTCTTCAAGGACGTGATGGATCAGGTGTCGGCCGAGTTCACCCGCGCCAACCCGGACGTGACCATACGCTTCCCGGCGCCCAGCCCGACCTATGAGGACGGCCTGCAGCTCGTCATGCGCCAAGCCACGGCCGGCGGGCTGCCGGACGTCAGCTTCCAGGGCCTGAACCGGCTGCGCTTCCTGGCGGAGCGCAACATCCTCGTGGACCTCAAGCCCTTCCTGGACAAGGCGGGCGACCCGGCCGCGGCGGGCTGGGCGCCGGGCATCCTGCAGCTGGCCCAGGCCGGCGGCAGGCAGGTCGGCCTGACGTTCAGCGCCAGCAACCCGATCTTCTACTACAACGCCGCCCTGGTCCGCCGCGCCGGGGGCGACCCGGACGCCATGCCGCGGGACTGGGACGGCGTGCTGAAGCTGTCCGCCGCCATCGCCGCCCTCGGCGACGGCGTCAGCGGCATGTTCTACCGCTGGCCCGGCGACGACTGGATGTTCAGCGCCCTGCTGTACGGCTACGGCGGCAAGATGCTGTCGGACGACGAGAAGACCGTCGCCTTCGGCGAGCAAGGCCTGCAGGCGCTCAGGCTGCTGGACCGCATGGTGAAGGAGGGCAGGATGCCGCCGCTCACCACCGACGCCGCGTTCCAGGCGTTCTACGCCGGCAAGCTCGGCATGATCTTCGGCACCACCGCCTATATCGGCCAGTTCCAGCGCTCCATCGGCCCGGACGTGGAACTGCGGACGACGCGGATGCCGGTCATCACCCCTGACGGCAAGCTGCCCACTGGCGGCAACGCCGTGGTCATGCTGGCCCGCGACCCCCAGCGGCAGGCGGCGGCATGGCGTTTCATGCAGTTCGCAGCAGGCCCCGTGGGGCAGACGATCATGGTGCGCGGCACGGGCTACGTGCCCAGCAGCACGCTGACGCTCAACGACGACCGCTATCTCGGCGCGTTCTACCGGGAGAACCCGCTGTTCCGCCCGGCGATGGAGCAGATCCCCCTCATGCAGCCCTGGTACGCCTTCCCCGGCAGCAACGGCGTGCGCATCACCCAGGCCATCGTGGACAACCTGGCCCGGATCGCCGAGGGCAAGGCGACGCCGGACGCCGTGCTGGCGGACGTGATGGCGGAGGTCCAGCGGCTGCTGCCGCGCGGCTGACCGGCCCCATGGCCGCGCTACCGGGCGTGGCCGGTTCCGAAAAGCTGTTCCAGCGCCGACTTCGCTGCCAGAAGCCGTTCAGCGATGCCGGCATGGTGGTCGGCAAAGCGGGCGCTGGGAACCGGCACCGACACGGCCAGCGGGTTGCCGGCCATGTCGCGGACCATCACGCCGGCCGCGCAGATGCCCTGGGTATGCTCCTCGTTGTCGAGGGCGATCCCGGTCCTACGGACCTCCCCCAGATCGGCAAGCAGGGCGGCAAGGGACGTCAGGGTGTTGGGCGTGCGCCGCCGATAGGTCCGGCCCACCGTCTCCGCCACCGCCGCGTCGGGTAGGCTGGCGAGGTAGGCCTTGCCGTTGGCGGTGCAGTAGAGGGGAAAACGCTCGCCGACCGCGGACACGGTGCGCAGGCGCTGCTGGCCCACCACCTGGTCGATGAAGACAAGCTGGTCGCCCTTCACCGCCGCCAGGTCGACCGTCTCCCCCAGCTCGCTGGACAGGGCGGCGAGCACCGGCTTGGCCAGGGCCGCGCTGTCGGTCTCGACCGAGGCGGCCAGCCGCCGCAGCGCCGGGCCGAGCCTGACCTTGCCGGTGGGCGACGCGGCGATGAGCAGCTCCTCCGCCTGCAGGGCCGCGACGATCCGCTGCACGGTGGACCGCGCAAGGCCCAAGGCCTGCGCAAGCTGGCCGAGGCTGAGGCCGTCGGACTGGCCTTCCAGCGCGCGCAGCACCGCCGCGGCGCGGGCCAGCACCTGGACCTGGACCTTCTCCGCCGGAGCCGCGTCGGACTCGGTCACCGCGCAGGCCCGGCGGGAGGACGCGGGTCCGGCAGAAAGGCAGGGCTTCGTCGGGGCGTGCGGGGCATCGGTGTCCTCAAAGGCGGTCGGCGCCGCCGGGCGCGGCCCATCCCTAGCGATTGCACGCGAAGCTGAAAATAGGCATTGCCATTTTGCACCGTCATGTGGAACACTTAACCCACAATACGATACACCTTGGGGTGCCCAGGGTTGGGGGGAAAACATGGCCATAACGATCCGCGGCATCGAGTTCGAGTCCAACACAAGCAACAGCATGGGGCTGCAGTTCTTCAACCTGTCCCACCGCTTCGGCTTCCAGTCGCCCAACTGGCCCTACTTCGAAGACGTGAAGATCGAGCGCATCCACTACATGGCCAAGTCGGGCGTGCTGTCGCAGCGCATCACGACCAGCATGCACAACACCACGCATATCGACGCGCCGGCGCACGTCGTGCAGGGCACTCCCTTCATCGACGAGGTCCCGCTGCCCCACTTCTTCGGCACCGGCATCGTGGTCTCCCTCCCCAAGAAGCGGTGGGAGCCGATCACCTATGACGACCTGGAGGCCGCCGCAGGCGGGCAGGTCCGCCCGGGCGACGTCGTGATCATCAACACCGGCTGGCACAAGCTCTATGAGGATAACGCGGAGTATTTCTGCTACGCCCCGGGCTTCGTGGCGTCGGCCGGCGACTGGTTCGTCGAGAAGAAGGTCAAGGTGGTCGGCCACGACACCCAGGCCAACGACCATCCGCTCGCGACCGCCATCGGCCCGCACCGCAACGGCCCGCTGCACCCGCATCTGGCGGAGGAGTACAAGGCCTGGTCCGGCGGACGGGACTGGAAGCAGGACCACCCGGAGTGGGAACCCGTGCACCGCAAGCTGTTCAGCAAGGGCATCCTGGGCATCGAGAACGTCGGCGGGGACCTGGACGCCGTCACCGGCAAGCGCGTGACCTTCGCGTTCTTCCCCTGGAACTGGGACCGCGGCGACGGCTGCATCATCCGCCTGGTCGCCATCACCGATCCCGAGGGCGCCTACCGGATCGAGCCTGGCCGCCCCGCCTGATCCCCGAGCCACCCAAGAAGCGGCGTCGGCCCGAGCCGGCGCGGAGGATACGCCCATGACAACCCCGACGGCGCCCGAACCGGGCGTGTCCTTCACGCGCTTCGGCGAAGCGCGGGCCTACGAGGCGCCCAACCACCACGGCGTCCGCTCCCTGCGCCTCCAGGGCGCCGAGGCGGGCGGGCCGCAGGCCTTCACCCTGGGCCTGTCCCACTTCCTGCCCGGCGGCGGCGCGGGGCCGGACGCCTCCCCGCTGGAAAAGGCGTATGTCGTGCTGTCCGGCACGATGACGGTGATCGCCGGGGGCCAGGAGCAGGCGCTCGGTCCCATGGACTCCTGCTGGATCGGCCCGAACGTCACGCGGGAGGTCGTCAACCGCGGCAACGACGTGGTGACCATGCTGGTGGTGATGCCGCCGCCGCCGCAGGCAGGTCCCCGATGACCCCGGACTTCATCGCCGACCCGGCGTCCCTGTTCGACATCCGGGGCAAGGTCGCGGTCGTGACGGGCGCGTCCGGCGCGTTCGGAGCGTTCGCGGCCCAGGTGCTGGCCGGCGCCGGGGCGCGGCTCGTGCTTATGGCGGGCAAGG
>CAHJXG010000483.1 GCA_903644035.1 Rhodospirillales bacterium | reverse complement strand
GACGGCACGGCGACGCCGCGCAGGCCCGGCACCAGCCGGTCGGCCCAGGCGCCGGCCGCGACCACCACGACGTCGCCCTCATGCGTCACCCCGTCCGCGACGACCCGGCCGCGCTCCGGATCGACCTCGCTGACCAGGGTTCCCGTGCGCAGCCGCACGCCAAGCCGGCCCAGCAGGACCACGAGGTCGGTCAGGATGCGGACCGGGAACAGCATCCCGGCGCCGTCCGTGCTGACGACGCGCTCCAGGCCCTCCGCCTGCACCATCGGGAACCGGCGCCCGACCTCGTCCAGCGGCACGTCGCGGTAGCCGATGCCCATGGCGTCCAGCGAGCGCGACATGCCGCCGTACCAGCCGTCGTCGTGGCGCAGGAAGTACACGGCCCCGCACGGCTCGTAATGCGAGGTGCCGATGGCCCGCCACAGGCTGTCCCACACCCGGAACGCCTCGGGCATGAGGTGCGCGTAGCCCTCCATGGTGCCGTAGGCGTGGCGGGTGATGCGGTGCTCGTCGTGGGAGGAGGCGCGCGGGTTGGGCAGCGGCCCCTGCTCGAACAGCTCGACCTCGACGCCGCGCCGGGCCAGCGCCCAGGCGGTTGACAGACCGGCGATGCCGCCGCCGACGATAAGGGCCTTGGTCATGGGCGTCTCCTGCAAGGGGGAATCGTGCTCAAACCGAGCGCAGGCGCGCGCGGCGGACGGCGTGGTCGTCCAAGGCGGCGAACCGCTGGATGATCCAGGAGCGGAACGAGGCCACGGTGGGGTCGGCGAGGTCTTCCGGATGGACGTTGAGGAAATAGCCGTAGCCGTCCTCGACAACGGTGTCGAACGGCATGGCGAGCCGGCCCTCGGCCAGGTCGCGGGCGAACAGCCGGATGTCGAGCAGGGCGACGCCCTCCCCGGACTGCGCGTACTGCGCCGCGAGGCAGGCGGTGTCGAAGGCGAGGCCGCGGGACACATCGACCTGCAGCCCGGTTTGCCGGGCGAAGGCGCCCCACAGCATGTGCCGCGGCTCGCGCTCCAGCTTGACGTGCAGCAGCTCGGCGCCTGCCAGGAACGCGGCCGGCCCGGCGGCGCGGGCGCGCTCGGCGAGTGCGGGGTGGCACATCGGCGCGACCTGGATCATCCACAGCAGGTTCGAGACGTGCGTGCCGCCCTGCGGCCGGGCGTAGACGATGGCGGCGTCCACGTCCTGCGGCGGCGCGCCGACCGTGCCGGGACTGGAGATGTCGAGCACGAGGCCGGGGTACTCGCGCCGCAGGTCCTGCAGCATGGGCACCGCCAGCATCTGCGCGAAGCTCGGCGGCAGGTGGATGCGGAGCGTGCGCTGGCCGGACCCGTCGCTCGTGATCCCGTTCAGCGACTGCTCCATGCGGTCGAACGACTTGGCGACCACGGGCAGCAGCGCCGCCCCGGCCGCGGTGAGGGTCAGGCCCTGCGGCCGGCGTTCGAACAGCTGCACGCCCAGCAGCGCCTCGAGGCTGATGACATGGCGGCTGATGGCGCTCTGCGACACGCCGAGCGACTGGGCGGCGCCGGTGAAGTTGAGGCGCCGCCCCACCGCCTCGAACGCACGGAGCGCGTTCAGCGGCAGCCAGCGCCGGTCCATCGGCGGACGTTGCGACTTCAACCAGCGACCCTTATGCCTGCTTCCCGGCCACGCGGTGCCGAATGTGGCTGCGCGTGGCACCACATTGCCTTGGGCCAGACTGTCCGGGCAACCCCTGCGGCGCGGCGCGGACAAAAACAGATCGGGCCATCCGAAAATGCGATGAGCCAGGCGGCGTCCCATCAGGCACACTCCCGGGACCGGCACCCGCACACCATAGGACCCGCATGACCGACCTCGCCCGCATCCGCGCCCTGCTCGACCAGCGGCGACCCGGCCATGCCCTGCCGCGCGAGTTCTACACCGATCCCGACATCTTCGCCTTCGACCTCGACGCGATCTACAACCGGTCCTGGATCATGGTCGGCTTCGAGGCGGAGCTGCCGTCGCCGGGCTGCACCCTGGCGCTGACGGTCGGGCGCTCCCCGGTCGTCGTGGTGCGCGGGCGGGACGGCGCGTTGCGGGCGTTCTTCAACTCCTGCCGCCACCGCGGCGCGCAGATCTGCGCGGACGGGCTGTCGAAGCGGCCGCGGCTGGTCTGCCCCTACCACCAATGGGCCTATGACCTGCAGGGCAACCTCGTCAACGCGACCCGCATGGCCGCGGACTTCGAGCCGTCCGAGCACGCCCTGCGCCCGGTGGCGCTCCGCACGGTCGCCGGCACGGTCTACGTCTGCCTGGCGGACAGCCCGCCCGCCTTCGACGAGTTCCACGACCGGTTCGAGCCGATGCTGGCGCCGCACCAGCTTCACCGGGGCAAGGTCGCCCATGAGGCCACGCTGGTGGAGCGCGCGAACTGGAAGCTCGTGATGGAGAACGCGCGCGAGTGCTACCACTGCGCCACCAACCATCCGGAGCTGTCCGTCACCTTCCCCGTCGGCCGCCGCTCGCTGACGGCGGCCGAGCAGCAGGGGGTGAGCGCCGCCTTCGACGCGCGCATGGCCGAGCAGGGCCTGCCCATCGGACCCATCGAGGGCGCGTGGTGGCAGGCCGGGCGCTTCCCGCTGAACGCGGGCGTGCAGTCGCTCACGATGGATGGCCGGCCCTGCGTCGCCCGCACCATCGGCCAGGTCGGCAACGGCGACGTCGGCTCGCTGCGCTGGGCCTTGGAGCCGCACAGCTTCGCCCACGCGCTCGGCGACTACGTGTTCATGTTCAGCGCCATGCCGACGGCGCCGGAGGAGACGGTGGTGACGGCCAAGTGGCTGGTGAGCGCCGACGCCGTGGAGGGCGTGGACTACACGATCCCGCATCTGACGGAGCTGTGGGACAGGACCAACCTGCAGGACCGGGCGCTCGCCGAGAACAACCAGCGCGGCGTGCGCTCGGCGGGCTTCGTGCCGGGGCCGTACTCGCCGGAGGCCGAGTCGCTCGTGCTGCGCTTCGTCGATTGGTATTGCGACCAGGCGCGCGAGTATATCGTGCAGGCGGATGCCGGGCGTCCAAAAGCGGAGGCCGCGTACGCCGCCTGATCCAATTTAAACGCTTGCGCCTCCCTGGGTGTCGGGGCACTGTTTTTGCATATTCTGGCCGTGATGCCGGGACCGTGCCGGCTCTGCCCCGGGGGGATGCATATGCGCCAATCGCCGAAATTCCTGGACCGCCTGCGCCGCGAGGCGAGCGACCTGGAGAACCACGTGGTTGACGAGTTCCTGGCCGGCCGCCTCGACCGGCGCGGCCTGCTGCGGGAGGGGA
>CAHJXG010000482.1 GCA_903644035.1 Rhodospirillales bacterium | reverse complement strand
CGGCACGGCGGGCGCCGGGCGAGCCGGCAGCAGCATGGCGGCCAGCGCCCCGGCCGCCGCGGCCTTGACCAGGCCGGCCACCGCGAACTGCGCGGTCAGCGCCTGGCCCAGGCCCAGGCTGACGCTGCCCATCAGGACGGCAGCCTGCAGGGCGACCGCCAGCAGCGCGCACAGCACCAGCGCAAGCGCGCTCCACCCCGCGGTCACGCTGGTGCGGCGAGCGAGCGCGGCGCCGTCCGGCAGCGTGGCCGCGAACGGCCGCACGAGGCCGATCAGGAACAGGACGCCACCCACCGCCATGCTCTGCGCGGCGATGGTCAGTCCGTGCAGGATGATCGACAGGTAGCCGAACAGGTCGATCAGCAGCGCCATGTCACCGCGCCTGCACGGTCAGCGGCACGTCGCCCCGGGTGATGTGCCCGTCCACCGCCAGCACCTGCCAGCGCAGCACGTAGGCGCCGGGCGCGAGGTCGGAGGACGCGGCCAGGACATCCGCCGGGCTGCCCGGGTCGAGCGGCAGCACGCGCTCCGCCGTGCCGGCGCGCAGCGCCAGGCGGGAGCGCGCGTGGTCGATGCGGCTGTTGAACCGCAGCCGGATCCCGGTCGGACCCGGCGGCACGGTGGCGCGTGCCGGCGGCTCGCTCTCGATCAGGATGGCATGGGCCGCGGCGTGGCCCGGGGACAGGCACCCGGCGGCGGCCGGAATCAGCAGCGAGAGAAAGCGCAACATGAGCGGAGATCCCTGGTTTCGTGGCGCGCGGCCCTGGCGCCGTGCCGTGGGGCTTGCCATGATCTTCCCCTCATGAGCAGAGCTTCGCCCGGCACGCGCGCCGATTACCGCCGCTTCCTCCCGATCACCACGCGCTGGATGGACAACGACGTGTTCGGGCACGTGAACAATGCAGCGTATTATAGTTTCTTCGATACGATCATCACGCATTTTCTGGTGCGGCACGGCATCCTGAGCTGGCAGGGCGGCGACCACCTGCTGATGGTCGCCGAGAACGGCTGCCGCTACCATTCCGAGATCGCCTTCCCCGACCGGGTGACCGCCGGGCTGCGGGTCGCGAGGCTCGGCGGCAGCTCGATCCGGCATGAGGTCGCCCTGTTCCGGGAGGATGCGGACACGGCCGCGGCGGAGGGGCATTTCGTGCACGTCTGCGTCGATGCAGCGACGCGGCGGCCCGCGCCGTTGCCGGCCCGATGGCGCCGGATCCTTGAAGCCGAGACGCCAGCTGCATCAATATAAGGAGGACTAGCGATGGATACGGGCCTGCACGGCAAGCGCGCCCTGGTGTGCGCCGCGAGCAAGGGGCTTGGGCGCGCCTGCGCCATGGCCCTGGCGCGGGAGGGCGTCGCGGTGACGATCACGGCGCGGACCGCGGAGGCGCTCCAGCGCACGGCGGACGAGATCCGTGCCGCCACGGGGGCCACGGTGACGGCGGCGCCCGGGGACATCACGACGGAGGACGGCCGCGCCGCGGCCCTCGCCGCCTGCCCCGATCCCGACATCCTGGTGAACAACGCCGGCGGCCCGCCGCCCGGCGATTTCCGGGACTGGGAGCGCGACGATTGGATCAAGGCGCTCGACGCCAACATGCTGACGCCCATCGCGCTGATCCGCGCCGTGGTGGACGGCATGGCGGCGCGGCGGTTCGGCCGGATCGTCAACATCACCTCGGCCAGCGTGAAGTCGCCGATCCCGACGCTCGGCATGAGCAACGGGGCACGCGCCGGGCTGACGGGGTTCGTGGGCGGCCTGGCGCGGCAGGTGGCGCGGCACAACGTCACGATCAACAACCTGCTGCCGGGTCCGTTCCTCACCGACCGTCTGCTGTCCAACGCCGCGGCGGCGGCAGAGAAGGCCGGGCGGACGGTGGACGCGCTGCTGGAGGAGCGCGCCCAGCAGTCCCCTGCCGGCCGGGTCGGCGACCCCGCCGAGTTCGGCGACGCCTGCGTGTTCCTGTGTGCCGCGTCCTCGGGCTTCATCGTGGGCCAGAACCTGCTGCTGGATGGCGGTGCGTTCAACGCGACGATGGGATAAAGGCGGAAACCCCGCCCGGCGCATTGCGCCGGCCGGCAGGCCCGCATAACGTTTGATCCTGCCGATGGGAGAGGCTGGATGATGCGGACGCGCCTGTTTCTGAGCGGTTTGTCCATCATGGCCGCTCTGCTGGCGCACGGCCCGGCCGCGGCGCAGAAGGCGCAGGACACCTTGCGCATCGCCTGGCGCGACGCGGTGCCGAACGTCGATCCCTACTACAACTCGCTCCGCACCGGGCTGGTGGTGGCGCACCAGGCCTGGGACACGCTGATCTACCGCGATCCCGAGACCTTCCAGCTGAAGCCGCTGCTCGCCGCCTCCTGGCGCTACGCCGACGAGGCGACCCTTGAGTTCGAGCTGCGCGCGGGCGTCAAGTTCCATGACGGCAGCCCGTTCACTGCGGACGACGTGGTCTACACCATCCAATCCACCCTGTCCGACAGGCAGGTGGCGGTGCCCAGCAACTTCAGCTTCATCGCGGGCGCCGAGAAGATCGACGACATGCATGTCCGCATCAAGCTGAAGCGCGTCTTTCCCGCGGCGCTCGAATACATCGCGATGGTGCTGCCGATCTACCCGAAAGCCTACCGGGAGCGGGTGGGGCCGGACTACTCCAAGGCGCCGGTCGGCACCGGCCCGTACCGCATCACCAAGGTGGACGGCGCGAGCCAGATCGAGATGGAGCGCAACGACGACTACTTCGACAGCCCCAAGGGCAAGCCCGCGATCCGCCGCCTAGTCATCAAGGAAGTGGCGGACGCGACCGGCGAGCTGTCCGCGATCCTGGGCAACCAGGCCGACTGGATCTGGATGTTCAGCCCGGACCAGATCGACAGCTTCAACCGGATGCCGACCCTGCAGACGCTCCGCAGCGAGAGCATGAGGGTCGCGTACCTGAACATGGACAGCGCCGGGCGGACCGGGGCGGACAACCCGCTGACCAACGCCAAGGTGCGCCAGGCGATCGTGCACGCCCTGGACCGGCCGACGATGGCCAAGCAGTTCATGCCCGGCGGCTCCCGCGTGCTGGACGCGCCGTGCTTCCCCACCCAGTTCGGCTGCGACCAGAACGTCGCCACCAAGTACGAGTACGACCCGGCCAAGGCGAAGGCACTGCTGGCCGAGGCCGGCTATCCCCAGGGCTTCACGACCGAGATCGTCGGCTACCTGCTGCCGCAATGGCAGGGCGCCATCCAGAACTACCTCGCCGCCGTAGGCATCCAGGCGAAGATCAGCCAGCTTCAGGTCGGCGCCGTGGTCCAGCGCAGCATCGAGGGCAAGAACCCGATGGAGCTGGGCACCTGGGGCAGCTACTCGATCAACGACGCCTCCGCCTTCATGCCCTATTTCTTCGCCGGCGGCGGGCAGGACTACGCCCGCGACCCCGAGCTGCAGGCCATGGTGGAGGCCGGGGGCAGCAGCAGCGACCCCGACAAGCGCCGCGCCGCCTACAGCGCCGCGATCAAGCGGATCACCGAGCGCGCCTACTACACGCCGCTGTTCACCTTCGTGACGAACTACGCGATGAGCCGCACGCTGAACTTCAAGGCGTTCGGCGACGAGCTGCCGCGGTTCTACCTCGCAAGCTGGAAGTAGCAGGGCCGCCGCGACCCTCAATCCGCCTCCAGCAGGCACTCCACCAGCCGCCCCTTCGCCCTGATCCCGGCCGGGTCCGCCGTGGCGCACTGCGCCGCCGCCGCCGGGCAGCGCGGGTGGAAGCGGCAGCCCGGGGGCACGTTGGCC
>CAHJXG010000481.1 GCA_903644035.1 Rhodospirillales bacterium | reverse complement strand
GTGGTC
This sequence comes from Rhodospirillales bacterium, assembly GCA_903644035.1. GTDB lineage: Bacteria > Pseudomonadota > Alphaproteobacteria > Acetobacterales > Acetobacteraceae > CAHJXG01. The sequence goes on along the minus strand of CAHJXG010000481.1, from coordinate 3,299 downwards.
TCGCCTGGGCCTTGCGACCCGGACCGGGCCGGCATCTCGCTGGCCCTGATTGAGGCGGCGGCCCTGGTCTGCCCGGTGTTCGGCGTCTGCCTGGGCCATCAGGCCATCGGCCAGGTGTTCGGCGGCACGGTGATCCGTGCGCCCGTGCCGATGCACGGCAAGATCAGCCTGGTCCACCACGACGACACCGGCCTGTTCGCCGGGTTGCCCAACCCGTTCCCGGCCACGCGCTACCACAGCCTGATCGTGGACCGGAACAGCCTGCCGGGGACGCTGCACGTCAACGCCTGGACCGAGGACGGCCTGATCATGGGGCTCCGCCATGTGAGCCTGCCCGTGCACGGCGTGCAGTTCCACCCTGAGAGCATCGAGACCAAGGCAGGGCACAAGCTGCTGCGCAACTTTCTCGATCTCGTGCCGGAGCGGGTGGCGGCATGAGCGACTTGCTCCGGCCGACCCTGGCCCTGCTGGGCAGCGGCGCGCGGCTGACCGCGGAGCAGACTGAGGCGGCCTTCGACGTCATCATGGAGGGAGCCGCCACGCCGTCCCAGGTCGGCGGCCTGCTGATGGCGATGCGTGTGCGCGGCGAGACGGTGGAGGAGATCACCGGCGCCACCCGCGCGATGCGGGCGCACATGGTTCGGGTGCGCGCGCCGGAGGGCGCCATCGACACCTGCGGCACCGGCGGCGACGGGGCGCAGACGCTGAACATCTCGACCGCGGTGGCGTTCGTCGTGGCCGCATGCGGCGTGCCGGTCGCCAAGCACGGCAACCGGGCGCTGTCCTCGAAGTCCGGCGCGGCCGACGTGCTGGAGGCGCTGGGCGTCAACATCGACGCGGCGCCGGACGCGGTGAGCCGGGCGTTCGAGGAGGCGGGCGTGGGCTTCCTGTTCGCGCCGGCGCATCACGGCGCCACGCGCCACGCCGGGCCGGCCCGGCGCGAGCTGGGCACCCGCACCATCTTCAACCTGCTGGGCCCGCTGTCCAACCCAGCGGGCACCCGGCGCCAGCTGCTCGGCGTGTTCGCGCCGCAATGGCTGGTGCCGTTCGCCGAGGTGCTGCGCGTGCTCGGCAGCGAGCGCGCCTGGATCGTGCATGGCCATGACGGGCTGGATGAGCTGACCACGACCACCCACTCCTCGGTCGCCGAACTGCGTGACGGCGAAATCCGGCAGTTCGACGTGGCGCCGGAGCAGGTCGGCGTGGCCCGCGCGACGCTCGACGACCTCCGCGGCGGCGATGCGCGGGACAACGCGGCGGCGCTCCGGGCGCTGCTGGACGGCGAGGCCGGGCCGTATCGGGACATCGTGGTGCTGAACGCCGCGGCGGCGCTGGTGGTGGCGGACCAGGCGGATGGGCTGGCGCGCGGCGCCGAGCTGGCGCGCGGCGCCATCGATTCAGGTGCCGCGTCCACCCGGCTGGACTCGCTCGTGCGCGCGACCAATGGGGTGCCGGCATGAGCGACCGGCTGGCTGAGATCTGCGCGACCAAGCTGGAGCACGTCGCCCGCTGCAAGGCGACGCGGCCGCTGCAGGAGATCGAGGCGGCGCTGCCGCAGGAGCCGCCGCGCGGCTTCATCCGTGCGCTGCGGTCCCAGGCCGCGGCCAGGCGGCCGGGCCTGATTGCCGAGATCAAGCGCGCCAGCCCGAGCAAGGGCCTGATCCGCGCCGACTTCGACCCCGCTAGCCTGGCGCGCGCCTACGCCGCCGGGGGTGCTGCCTGCCTGTCCGTGCTGACTGACACGCCGTATTTCCAGGGCGCTGACGGGCATCTCGCCGCGGCGCGCGGCGCCGTCGCCCTGCCGGCGATCCGGAAGGACTTCATGCTCGACCCTTACCAGGTGGTCGAGGCACGCGCCCTCGGCGCCGACGCGATCCTGCTGATCGTCGCCGCGCTGGGCGACGCGCAGGCGGCGGAGCTGGAGGCGGCGGCCCTGACGCTCGGCCTCGACGTGCTGATCGAGGTGCACGACGAGGCGGAGCTGGAGCGGGCGCTTCGGCTGCAGTCGCCGCTGATCGGGGTCAACAACCGCAACCTGAAGACGTTCGAGGTCGATCTGGGCACGACCGAGCGGCTGGCCCGGCTGGCGCCGGCCGACCGCCTGCTGGTCTGCGAGAGCGGCATCGGGACGGCCGCGGACGTGGCTCGGATGCGGGCCGCAGGCGTCCATTGCTTCCTGGTCGGCGAGAGCCTGATGCGGCAGGCCGACGTGACGGCGGCGACGGCAAGCCTGCTGGGCGCTGCGAACCCGGTGGACGTCGCCGAGGTGCCGGCGTGAGCGTCGAGACCAAGGACCCCATGAATCACGAGCAGCCCGCTCGCACCGATACGCGAGGACCCATGATGCACGTCTCGACTCAACGAAAAGGCTTTGCCGAGGCCTATGACCGCGGCGAGCCGCAGGTGGTGTGGATCACGCTGGTCGCGGACCTTGAAACCCCGGTCGCGGCCATGCTCAAGCTGGCCGAGGGCCAGCCGTACGGTTTCCTGCTGGAATCCATCGAGGGGGGCGCGGTGCGGGGCCGCTACTCCTACATCGGCCTGAAGCCCGACCTGATCTGGCGCTGCCATGGAGAGCGTGCCGAGATCAACCGCGCCGTGCAGCTCGGCTCCCACGACTACGAGCCGTCGCCGCTGCCGTCGCTTGACAGCCTGCGCGCGCTGATCGCGGAGTGCCGCATCGACCTGCCGCCGGGCCTGCCGCCCGGCAGCGCCAGCCTGATCGGGTTCTTCGCCTACGACTTCGTGCGGCTGATCGAGCGCCTGCCGGACGGCAACCCGGACGAGCTGGGCCTGCCCGACGCGATGCTGATGCGCCCGACCGTGATCGCGGTGTTCGACAACGTGCTGGACCGCATGACCGTGGTGACGCCGGTGTATCCGGCGCCGGGCCTCTCGGCGGAGGCGGCGCATGACCGCGCCTGCGAGCGTCTGGCCGGCGTGGCGTCCGACTTGCGCCGGAGCCTGCCGCATCAGCTCGCGCCGAGCGGGCACGGCCCGGCCGCGTCGCCCACCTCCAACCACACCAGTGCACAGTATTGCGCGATGGTGGAAAAGGCGCAGGAGTATATCCGGGCAGGTGATGCGTTCCAGATCGTGCCATCGCAGCGGTTTTCTCTGCCGTTCACCTTGCCGCCACTGTCGCTGTACCGGTCATTGCGCCGACTTAACCCGTCGCCATTCTCGTTTTATCTTAACCTTGGTGATTTTGCTCTGGTCGGCTCCTCGCCCGAGATCCTGGTGCGGCTGCGCGACGACACGGTGACGGTGCGGCCGATTGCCGGGACCCGGCCGCGCGG
>CAHJXG010000480.1 GCA_903644035.1 Rhodospirillales bacterium | reverse complement strand
CCAGGACGCGACGCGCGAGCGCGACCGGCTGGAGGACATCGCCCGGGGCGCGCCGCAGCTGCAGGCGGACTTCGCCAACGTGAACCGGGACTACGAGGTGCTGCGCCGGAACTATGACGACCTGCTGGTCCGGCGCGAATCGATGCGCATCTCCAGCGCCGCGGAGGCGGACGGGGACAAGGTCAAGGTGCAGGTCATCGACCCCCCGCAGGTGCCGCAGAACCCCGTGGCGCCCAGGCGGGTGCTGCTGGTGTCCGGCGTGCTGGCGGCGGGGTTCGCCGCCGGGATCGGCTTGGCCCTGCTGCTCGTGCAGATGGACCAGTCGTTCCACACGGTCGAGGAGCTGCGCGCCATGGGGTTCCTGGTGGTGGGCGGCGTGTCGTTCCTGGGCGAGACCATGTCGTTCGGCCGGCGCGCCTTCACGGTCGGCATCTTCGCGCTGGCGGTGTCGGTGCCGATGATCCTCTACACCGGCCTGCTGATGCGCCTCGTCAAGACGGCCGTGGTGGTCTGAGCGCCCGCCCCCCGATCTGAATGCCCCCTGGGATGGGAACACTAATGTAGTGTTTTGTCAGCGGGGCGGCGGTAGGCTGACGCGCCAGAGCCGAAGGTGCCGCCATGCCGCCCCCATGGGATCGAGCGTCGTCCAACCAGCCCCTCCTTGAACCGAACACCTATGGCAGGGCCGCCCCGGACCGGCCGCGCGACGCCGCCGGCGGGCCGACGCCATGGCCGTGGATCGTCGTCCTGCCGCTGATCGCCGTGCTTTCGCTGGCGCTGTGGGCCGGGGTCGGGATGATCGTGGGGATGCTCGGGGCACCATGACGGCGCATCCGGCGCATGGCGTCTGGACCGCCACCATGACTGCCTACCCACCCTACGGGAGCAGGGCCCATGCCAGCATCCAACCGGTTCCTGCCCGTCCGGCTCCGTGAGGCCCGCCGTTGACGATCCGGCAATGCGCGATCCTGGTGGGCGGCCTCGGCACGCGCCTCGGCCTCGCCACGGCGACGACCCCGAAGCCGTTGCTGACGGTCGGCGACCGGCCGTTCCTCGCGTGGCTGCTGCGGGAGGTCGCGCGCTACGGCATCATCGACGTGCTCCTGCTGACCGGCCACCTGTCGGACGTCCTGCGGGCAGGCCTCCAGGACCTGAGCGACCGGCTGCCGCGGGCGATGACGCTTTCGGTCAGCGAGGAGCCGGTCCGTGCCGGCACCGGGGGCGCGCTGCATCATGCCCGGGAGCATCTGCATGACCGCTTCCTGCTGCTGAACGGCGACTCGCTGTTCGACTGCGACCTGTCCCCGCTGCTCGCCCCCGAGGCGCTGGTCGCGGAGCCTGGGGTCATGGGCCGCCTGATGCTGCGCCGCCTTCCCGACGCGTCGCGCTACGGCGTGGTCGAGATGAGCGGCGACCGCGTGACGGCGTTTCGGGAGCGGCCGGCGCCGGGCCTGCCTGGCCTCATCAACGGGGGCGTCTACCGGTTCGACCGGCGGATCGTGGACCGTACGGCGGCGGTCTGCTCGCTGGAGCGGGACGTGCTGCCGGGCCTGGCCCGCGACGGCCTGCTGCGCGGGACGGAAAGCAAGGGCTGGTTCATCGACATCGGCGTCCCACCCGACCTCGAGCGCGCCCAGTCCGAGCTGCCCCGCCGCCTGACCCGGCCCGCGCTGTTCCTCGACCGGGACGGCGTGTGCAACATCGACCATGGCTGGGTCGGCACCCGGGAGCGGTTCGAGTGGGTGCCCGGCGCCAAGGCGGCGATCCGCATGGCCCACGCCCGCGGCTGGCACGTCTTCATCGTCACCAACCAGTCCGGCGTGGCGCGCGGCCTGTATGACGAGGCGGCGGTGCAGGCGCTGCATCGCTGGATGCTGGACGAGCTGCTGCAGTCGGGCGGCACGATCGACGACGTGCGCTACTGCCCGTTCCATCCCGAGGCGGCCGTGCCGGCTTACCGGCGCAGCAGCTCCTGGCGCAAGCCGGAACCCGGCATGATCCTGGATGTGCTGCGCGCCTGGGCGCTCGATCCCAGGCGCTGCGCGCTGATTGGCGACCAGGCGACCGACATGGCGGCTGCCGCGGCGGCGGGCGTCGCCGGCCACCTGTTCCCGGGCGGCGACCTGGCGGCGTTCGTCCGGCCCATCCTCGACTCGCATGGGGCAGAGCAGCCGGCATGACGGCGTCCCGTGGCGCCTATGGCTGCGCGCTCCGCGCCACCGCCGCGACGCGCGTGGTCAGGTTGGCCTGCGCATCCACGAAGCCGCGCAGCAGGGCATCGTCCCTTTGCTGTTCCGCCGGGTCGGGCCGTTTGGGCGACTCGATCACGGCGGTCACCAGGACCGGCGCATAGGCGGTGCCGAACAGGCTGTGGCGGGCCTGGCGGACGCGGTCGGCCAGGCCGTCCTGGGCCGGCACGCCGCCGATCCAGCTTGCATGTGCGACGGTGCGGGGCGGGCCGGTGGTGTGAACCAGCGTCCAGTCGCCACTTGCCGCCTGCGACGTCGGCAGTGCCGTGACCGTCGCCTCCTCGGCGAAAGCGCCGGTGATGCGGCGGCGCTCCCGTATCAGGCTGCTCGCGGTGGAGCGGCGCGGGAACGCCTCGACCGTGACGACCAGGTGCTGTCCTGCGCAGGACAGGGTGGTCGTGACGCGCTGCGCCGGCAGCGCGGTCGCCGGCGCGGGATCGGCGGTGCAGCCCGGCGGGGCCGTGACCGCTAACGCCTCGGTGAGCAGCGCCGGCGCGACCCGGC
>CAHJXG010000479.1 GCA_903644035.1 Rhodospirillales bacterium | reverse complement strand
GAGCAGCAGCAGACGGCGCCGCAGGGTCAATGCGCGTGCTCCATGCCCGGCTTCGCCACGACGCGCCCCGCCCCGCCCGGCCCCTGCGCGCCGACCGGCGCGACCGTCACCTGCAGGTCGAGCGGCGGCGCATGCTCGAAGCGGAGCTGCACCGGGATCACCTGGCCAGCCACCAAGGGCTGCTGCAATCCCACCAGCATGAGATGCAGGCCGCCCGGCGTCAGCGCGACCGCACGCCCGGCCGGCAGCCTCAGCCCGTCCGCCAGCTCCCGCATCTTCATCACGTTGCCGTCCATCGTCATCTCGTGCACCTCCCCACGGCCGGCGACGGGGCTGCTGGCCCCCAGCAACCGGTCATCGACAGGGCTGGTCAGGGTCACGTAGACGCCGCCCACGGTCTGCCGCGGGGCCGTGGCGCGTGCCCAGGGCTGCTCCGCACGCACGCCGGGCGCCTGGGCGGCGGCAGGCATGGCCATGGACGCCAGCAAGCCAAGCGCGAGGATGAGAGGGCGCATCGGGTCACTCCTGGATCGGCGGGGAAACGGTCCCAGCCCGCGGGTGAGATAGCACGGACGGCGGCCGTTACATCCCCTCAGGATCGCGGCGCAAAACGATACGGGCTGTCGCTCGCCAGCAGCGGGTCGAGCGCCAGGCGGTGCTCCAGCGGCGGGAAGGCCCGGCTGCGGCAGTTCTGGCGGTCGCACAGCCGGCACGACAGCCCGATGCCGACCGCGGCGCGCTCCAGGTTGATGCCGTCCGCATAGACCAGCGCGCCCGCGTGCTCCACGGCGCAGCCCATGGCGATCACATGGGTGGGCGGCGGCTCCCCCCAGGCAGAGGCGCGGCCGACCACGCAGCGGGCGAAGCACAGGAAGGTCGCGCCGTCCGGCAGCTGCGCCACCTGCACCTGCACCTGACCCGGCGCCGCGAAGGCCGCGTGCACCACCCAGCGCGGGCAGGACCCGCCGTAGCGCGCGAAGGGAAAGCCGGCGGCGGAGAACCGCTTGCTGACGTTGCCCGCCGGGTCCACGCGGAGGAAGAAGAACGGCACCCCGCGGCTGCCCGACCGCTGCAGCGACGACAGGCGGTGGCAGGCCTGCTCGAAGCTCACGCCGAAGCGGGCGGCGAGCGCGTCCACGTCGTGCCGCAACTCCACGGCCGCGGCCCGCACCGGCTCGTAGGGCATGAGCAGGGCGGCGGCGATGTAGTTGAGCAGGGCCAGGCGGATCACCGACCCGGCCTCCGGCGTGCTCGGCGCGATGGCGGCAACCTGTGCCTCCACGGCGTCGCGCGCCTCCAGCAGCGCCAGCTGGAACGCCAGATGGAAGCCGCGGCTTTCGCGCGGGAGCTGCTCCGACAGCAGCAGGCTGCGGGTCGCCGGGTCGTAGCGGCGGAGCGCGCCGTCGGTGGGGGCGACCTGGATGTGCAGGCCGTGCTCCCGGCGCAGGCGCTCGGCGATGGCGTGGTTCAGCTCGGACGGCTCGGGCGGCAGGGCGGCGCCGACCGTCTCAGCGGCCACTTCCAGTTCGGGGAAGTGGTTGGCGCGCTCGTGGAACACGTCGCGCGCCTCCTCGTGCGGCAGCAGCAGGCGGCGGCCGGACGGCAGGGCGATGCCGCTGCTGTCCTCCCGCGCCACGCGCCAGGCGCGATACACCGCGAGCACCGCACGCCCGGCGGCCGGGCTGCTGCCGGCGAGCGCCGCGATCTCCGACTCGGGCACCGGCTGATCCAGCAGCACGTCGGCGAACACCTCGCGCAGCCCGGCCTCAAGCTGCCGCTCCTGCGCGCCGGACAGGGTGGCGAGATCGACGTGCAGGGTCTCGGCGAGCTTGATCAGGAGGCTCGCGGTGATGGCGCGCTGCTCGTGCTCGATCAGGTTCAGGTAGCTGGCGGAGATGCCGAGCCGCACCGCCAGCGCCTGCTGCGTCATGGATTGCTCCTGGCGCAGGCGGCGGACGGTGCGGCCGATGAGCGGTGCAGCCATTTACAACCTTTACTGATTTACCAGAGGTATGAACAATTCAGCGACGCCGTTACCCGTTCCACGATAGATTATGGGTTGGTGTTCGCAGGTGCAATGTCAATAATTCACGGGTGCCGAACAGGAGATCCCCGATGCACCCGACCCAGACCCATGCGCCCGATGGCATGTCCAGCGGCCCCGCCCCGATGCCGCACGGAGACCCCGAGCGGTTCGCCGGGATCAAGCGGGACTACACGCCGGCCGAAGTCGCCAAGCTGTCCGGCAGCTTCCGCATCAAGCACACGCTGGCCGAGATGGGCGCCAACCGCCTGTGGCACCTGCTGAAGACCGAGCCGTATGTGAACACGCTGGGCGCGCTGACCGGCAATCAGGCGATGCAGCAGGTGCGCGCCGGGCTGAAAGCGATCTATCTGTCCGGCTGGCAGGTCGCGGCGGACGCCAACACGTCGAACGAGATGTATCCGGACCAGTCGCTGTATGCCGTGAACTCGGTGCCGCAGGTGGTGAAGAAGATCAATGCCTCGCTCCGCCGCTGCGACCAGATCGCCCGGCTTGAGGGCGACGACACCATGCACTGGATGGCGCCCATCGTCGCCGACGCGGAGGCCGGGTTCGGCGGGGCGCTCAATGCGTTCGAGCTGATGCGCGCCATGATCGAGGCCGGCGCCGCGGGCGTGCACTTCGAGGACCAGCTGGCGTCCGAGAAGAAGTGCGGCCACCTGGGCGGCAAGGTGCTGATCCCGATCAGCCAGCACATCCGCACGCTGAACGCCGCGCGCCTCGCGGCCGACGTGGAGGGCGTGCCGACCGTGCTGCTGTGCCGCACCGACGCGCACTCCGCGCAACTCCTGACCGCCGACGTGGATGAGCGCGACCGCCCGTTCCTGACCGGCGCGCGGACGCCGGAGGGCTTCCACCGCATCAGGCCCGGCGTCGGCGTCGAGTATGCCATCGCCCGCGGCCTGGCCTTCGCGCCCTACGCCGACCTGCTGTGGTGGGAAACCAGCGAGCCGAACCTGGCCGAGGCGCAGCGCTTCGCCGCCGCGATCCACGCGCAGTTCCCGGGCAAGATGCTGGCCTACAACTGCTCGCCCAGCTTCAACTGGGCGAAGAAGCTGGAGGCGGAGCAGATCGCCGACTTCCAGCAGGCCATCGGCGCCATGGGCTACAAGTTCCAGTTCGTGACGCTGGCCGGGTTCCACAGCCTGAACCTGTCCATGTTCAAGCTGGCCCGCGGCTACAAGGAGCGCGGCATGGCGGCGTACTCCGAGCTGCAGCAGGCGGAGTTCGCGTCCGAGGCCGAGGGCTACACCGCGACCCGGCATCAGCGCGAGGTCGGCACCGGCTGGTTCGACGCCGTGGCCGTCACCGCGTCGGGCGGCAAATCCAGCACGACCGCCATGGCCGGCAGCACGGAGGCGGCGCAGTTCCACGGTGATGCGCCGACGCCGGAGGTGCCGGAGGAGCCGGTGTTCCAGGGCGGCACGATGCACGACGACCACGATGACGGCCTGGTGCACAGCCACGCCTGGGCGGTGTCTGCGCCCGAACGCTGAGTCCAAGCCTCACGCACTCCTGCCAACGGCCTATGGCCCGCGGCAGGCTTAAGGGACACGACGTCTGCGTGTTCACCCCGTCATGCCTGGCATGACGGGGCTTGCGTTTGGCAACCCTAAGACTTGGACCGGACGCGTCCGGTCTGCGCTTGGCTGGCAGCGGTCTCCTGCTCACCCATCTCGGCCTTCGCCTCCTCAATCAGCCGCGCCTCGTGCCGGCGCACGAAGCGCACCGACAGCACGACGACGGCCAGCGCCACGGCGCCGACGGCGATGCCGAACGGCCCCACCAGGCGATGGACCTGATTGCCCAGCAGGTAGGCGCCGAAGCCGTAGAGGCAGGTCCAGAACACGCCGCCCAGGGCGTTCCAAACCAGGAAGCGTTGCCACGGCATGTGGTTCGCTCCGGCGAGCAGGGCGGCGAAGGTGCGCAGGAACGCGATGAAGCGCCCGAAGAACACCACCTTGCCGCCATGGCGCAGGAACAGGAACCGCCCCAGGCGCTGCCGGTCCAAGGTCAGGCCGACGCGCGGGCCGTAGCGCGCCAGCACCGGCGGGCCGATCCGACGCCCGACCAGGTAGCCGGCGTTGTCCCCCAGCACCGCGCCGAGCGCCGAGGCCGCGACCACGTGCTCGATGGTGATGTCGCCCGTCGTGGCGGCATAGAGCGCGGCTGCGATCAGCAGGCTCTCGCCCGGCAGCGGCACGCCCATGCTCTCGAAGAAGATGACGGCGCCGACCACCCAGAAGCCGTGATGCTGGACCAGGCCCGGCAAATCGAAATCGAACACGCCCCTATTCCCCCCGCCAGCGCCGCCACCCGGCGGCGCGCAGCTCGCATGCCGGGCAGGCGCCGCAGCCCCAGCCCCAGTCGTGCCGGCGGCTGCGGTCCCCGACGTAGCAGCTATGCGTGTGCTCGACCGTGAGCGCCACGATGCCCAAACGGTCGGCCAGCGCCCAGGTCGCGGCCTTGTCCAGCCACATGAGCGGCGTTTCCAGCACAAAGCGGCGCTCCATGCCGAGGTTGAGCGCGAGCTGCATCGCTTTCACCGTGTCGTCGCGGCAGTCCGGGTAGCCGCTGAAATCCGTCTCGCACATGCCGCCCACGATGCGGCGCAGGCCGCGGCGATGGGCGAGCGCCGCCGCATAGGTCAGGAACAGCAGGTTGCGGCCGGGCACGAAGGTGTTGGGCAGGCCGTCCTCCCCCATCGCGATGGCCGCATCGGAGGTGAGCGCCGTGCGCCCGAGCGCATCGAACGACGACGTGAGGTCGATCACGACATCCGGCCCGAGCCGCGCCCCCCACCGCCCGGCGAGCGCGTCGCGCACGGGGCCGCGGCACGCCAGCTCGACGGCATGGCGCTGGCCGTAGGCGAAGCCGACCGTCTCCACGCGGTCGAACCGCTCCAGCGCCCAGGCCAGGCAAGCCGTGCTGTCCTGCCCGCCGCTGAACAGCACCAGCGCGCCCTCATCCATCGCCTGTCCCCATGGTTTTCCGCGCCCGCACCACCCAACTGCCCTCTTATGGACTTGGATTTCACCGAAGACGAGATCAGCCGGTACTCGCGCCACATCCTGCTGGCGGAGGTGGGCGGCGTGGGACAGGCGAAGCTGCGCGCGGCCCGGGTGCTGGTGATCGGCGCGGGCGGCCTCGGCAGCCCGCTGGCGCTTTACCTGGCAGCCGCCGGGGTCGGGACGGTCGGGCTGGTGGACGACGACACGGTGGACCTATCGAACCTGCAGCGGCAGATCGCCCACACGACGGACCGGGTGGGCCAGCCCAAGGTGCAGTCCGCCGCCGCCGCCGCCCGCGCGATCAACCCGGCCGTCGCGGTGGATGCGCACCGGGTCCGGCTCGATGCCGGCAACGCCCTGGGCCTGATCGCCGATTATGACCTGGTCTGCGACGGCAGCGACAACTTTGCCACCCGGTTCCTGGTGTCCGACGCCTGCGTGCTTGCGCGGCGCACCCTGGTGTCCGCCGCCGTGCTGCGCTTCGACGGCCAGCTCTCGACGTTCAAGCCGCACGCGGGCGGCCCCTGCTACCGCTGCCTGCATCCGGCGCCGCCGCCCGACGGCCTGATCCCGTCCTGCGGCGAGGCCGGCATTCTGGGCGCGGTCACCGGCGTGATGGGCAGCCTGCAGGCCACCGAGGTCCTGAAGGAGGTCATGGACATCGGCGAAAGCCTGTCCGGCCGGCTGCTGATCTGGGACGCGCTCGCCGCTCGGGTGCGCACCGTGACCCTGCGCCGTGACCCGGCCTGCCCGGCCTGCGGCGACCACCCGACGCTGCGGGACCTTTCGGCGCATGGCTGAGCCGCTCGGCATCCTGCTGATCTCGGGGGGGCATGAGCGGGCGCACTACGCCTTCGTGCTGGCGGCCGGCGCGGCCGCCATCGGACGCCGGGTCTGCGTGTTCGCGACCAATGCGGGCTGCCATGCGCTGTTGCGGGACTGGTCCGGCCTTGACGATGCCACGCGCGACCAGGCGGTGCGGGCGACCGGCGTCGCCGGGCTGGACGAGTTGCGGGAGGCGGCGGCCGAGCTGGGCGTGGCCTTGCTGGCGTGCGACGCCGGGCTGCGGATGGCCGGTCTGGACGGTGCGCCCTTGTGGCAGGGAGTGGAGGTCGCGGGCGTGCCTGCCTTCCTCTCGGCCGCCGCGGGCGGCCAGATCATTTCGCTCTGAACTTGACCCGGCGCCGCCCTTGTTGGCAGGAATGGTTCATGGTCGCACGGCTCCTCGCCCTCATCGCGCTGCTGTCGGCTGGTCCGGCGGCGGCGCAGCAGCCTCCGACCCCGCCAGCGTCCAGCCATCCGCCGCCACGGACCGCGCCGCGTGCCCCGACCCGGCGGGAAGCCGC
>CAHJXG010000478.1 GCA_903644035.1 Rhodospirillales bacterium | reverse complement strand
GGAGGCGGCGGTGGGACCGCCGCGGGCTGGCGACCGGGCGCCGGCACGGGCGTGGGCTGGAAATGGTCGCGCGGCCGCTCGCCCAGCGCCTCGTCCGCGCCCCACTCGACCTGCAGGCGCAAGGCTGCCAAGCTGTCCATCAGGAGGCCGCTGGACGGCGCACAGGCCCGGGCCGCGGGAGCTTGGGTCGCATGGCCGTGAAAATGTGCCGCGTGCGGGTTTTGCGCAACCCGCGCCCGTCCCCACTTAGACAGTTCAGACGGAGGGACGAATGCCGGAACGTGAGGTGGCCCGCGAGGCCATGGAGTTCGATGTCGTGATCGTGGGCGCAGGCCCGGCGGGCCTGGCCGCGGCGATCCGCCTGAAGCAGCTGGCGCCCGATGCCGCCGTGTGCGTGGTGGAGAAGGGCGGCGAGGTCGGCGCGCACATCCTGTCCGGCGCGGTGATCGAGACGCGCGCGCTCGCGGAGCTGCTGCCGAACTGGCAGAGCGACGGCGCGCCCCTGCTGACCCCGGCCGGCGAGGACCGCTTCCTGTTCCTGACGGAGACCCGCGCCTTCAAGCTGCCGACGCCGCCGCAGATGCACAACACCGGCAACTACGTCGTGAGCCTCGGCGACGTGTGCCGCTGGCTGGGCACCCAGGCGGAGGGGCTGGGGGTCGAGATCTACCCGGGCTTCGCCGCCGCCGAGGTGCTGATGGAGGGCGGCCGCGTGGTGGGCGTCGCGACCGGCGACATGGGCATCACCAAGGAGGGGGAGCACGGCCCCAACTACCAGCCCGGCATGGAGCTGCGCGCGTCCTACACGCTGTTCGCCGAAGGCTGCCGCGGCTCGCTCACCAAGCAGGTCGCCACGACGTTCAACCTGCGCGAGGGACGCGACCCGCAGACCTACGCGCTGGGCATCAAGGAGCTGTGGGAAATCCCCGCGGCGCAGCATCAGCCCGGCCTGATCGAGCACAGCGTCGGCTGGCCGCTGGACCGCAACACCTATGGCGGGTCCTGGCTGTATCACTGGGGCGAGAACCTGGTGTCCTACGGCTTCGTCGTCGGGCTGGACTACCATAACCCCTGGCTGTCGCCCTTTGACGAGATGCAGCGGTTCAAGACGCATCCGGCCATGCGCAAGCACTTCGAGGGCGGGCGGCGCATCAGCTACGGCGCGCGGGCCTTGAGCGAGGGCGGGCTGCAATCCATCCCCAAGCTGACCTTCCCCGGCGGCGCGCTGATCGGCGACACCGCCGGGTTCCTGAACGTGCCGAAGATCAAGGGTACCCACGCCGCGATGAAGTCCGGGATGCTGGCGGCCGAAGCCGTCGCGGAGGCGCTTGAGCACAACCGCCCGGCCGAGCCGGAAAGCTATGAGAGCCGCTTCCGCGAGAGCTGGCTGTACGAGGAGCTGCACGGCGCCCGTAACATCCGCCCGTCTTTCGCCAGGCTCGGCCTGTATGGCGGCATCGCCTACTCGGCGCTCGACACCTTCCTGCTGCGCGGGCGGGCGCCCTGGACGATGCATCACGCCCATGCCGACCACGAGGGGCTGCGCCCGGCCAAGCAGGCGCCGCGCATCGACTACCCGAAGCCCGACGGCAAGCTGACCTTCGACCGCCTGTCCTCCGTGTTCATCAGCAACACCAACCATGAGGAGAACCAGCCGCCGCATCTGCGCCTGCACGATCCCAAGCGGTGGCAGGGGGTGAACTGGGAGCAGTTCGCCAGCCCCGAAAGCCGCTACTGCCCGGCCGGCGTCTACGAGGCCGTGGGCGTCGAGCAGGGGGAGCCGCGCCTGCAGATCAACGCGCAGAACTGCGTCCACTGCAAGACCTGCGACATCAAGGACCCCACGCAGAACATCGACTGGGCGGTGCCGGAGGGCAGCGGCGGCCCCAACTATCCCGGCGGCATGTAGCCCGATGCGGCGCATACGCCGATCCGCGCTGCTGGTGCTGGCCGTGCTGGCCGGGGGCGCCGCGAACGACTTTGGCCTTGAGGATGCGTCCGGGGTCTCGACCTTCGAGCCGAAGGGCGCGTTCGGCGACTACATGGCCGGGCGGCTCGCGGTGCAGCAGGGCGACCTGGACATCGCCGCCGACCGGCTGCGCTTGGCGCTGGTCCAGGATGCCGGGGTGGCGGAGGTGGCGAGCCAGGCGTTCGTCGCCGCCGTCCTGGCCGGCCGGCCGGACGCCGCGCGGCTGGCCACCGGGGTCATCGACAACGCCGTGGCCCAGCTTGTCCTGGCCGACCGGGACGCGAAGAACGAGAACTGGGAGCAGGCGGAGGCGCGCTTCGCGGCCCTGCCGCAGCAGGGGCTGACGCAGATCCTGCGGCCCTTGCTGATCGCCTGGGCGCAGCAGGGCGCCCGGCGCACCACCGCCGCCCTCGCCGGGCTGCAGCCGGTTCTGGAGGAGCAGCGTTTCCGCGGCGTGATGGCGCTGCACGCGGCGCTGATCGCCGACCTCGGTGGGTTCGCGTCCGACGCCGCCCGTCTGTATGCGGTGGCGCGGATCGAGTACGGCGGCCTCAACCTCCGGCTCGGGCAGATCCTGGCAAGCTGGCAGGCCCGCCAGGGCAGCCTGGAGGACGCGCGGCGCACCGTGCGCGACATGGTGGGCACCAACGGCGACACCGCGCTCGCCCGCGAGGCGCTGGAGCGTGACGTGGAGAACCGCCAGGTCCGCAACGCGACGGACGGCATCGCCGAGACCTACCTCGCCATGGCCGCGACGCTCCGGCAGCAGAACGCCAACGACTCGGCGCAGGTTCTGCTGCGGCTGGCGCTGGACATGCGGGAGGATTTCACCGCGGCGCGGCTGCTGCTGGCCGATATCCAGGACGCGGGCAAGCAGGCCGCGGCGGCAGCCCAGACCCTCGCCAGCGTGCCGCCCTCGGACCCGTTGGCGGTGGTCGTGGCGCTGCGCCGCGCCAGCCTGCTGGACGGCATGGGGCAGGAGGACGAGGCGACCCGGATGCTGGAGGACCTGTCCCAGCAGTATCCGGACCGGCCCGAGCCGCTGATCCAGATCGGCGACAGCCTGCGCCGGCGCAACCGCTTCCATGAGGCGGCGGCGGCGTATGACCGCGCGGTGGCACGCATCGCCACGCCCAGCCGGGCCAACTGGCCGCTGTTCTACGAGCGCGGCATCGCCTTCGAGCGCGACGGCCAGTGGGCCAAGGCCGAGGCCGACTTCGAGTATGCCCTGCAGCTGGCGCCCGAGCAGCCCAACGTGCTGAACTACCTGGGCTACGCCTGGGTGGAGCAGGGCCATGAGGTGGACCGCGCCCGGCGCATGATCGAGCGCGCGGTGGAGCAGCGGCCCAACGACGGGGCGTTCATCGACAGCCTCGGCTGGGTGCAGCTGCGGCAGGGCGACACGGCCGGCGCGCTGAAGAACCTGGAGCGCGCGGTGGAGCTGCAGCCGGAGGATCCGGTGATCAACGCGCATTTCGGCGACGCGCTGGACGCCGTCGGCCGGCGTCGCGAGGCGGAGTTCCAGTGGCGCCGCGCCCTGAACCTGAACCCCGAGCCTGACGACCGGGCGCGCATCGAACGCAAGCTGCGTGAGGCCGAGACCGCGCCTGCGATCCCCGCCAGCAGCTCCGGGACCGCCAACCCCGGCCGCGGCGCGCCCTGAACGGTGGTGACCGAGGCGGCGCCCGCGAAGGTCAACCTGTACTTGCACGTTGTGGGCCGGCGGGCGGATGGCTACCACTTGCTCGACAGCCTGGCCGTGTTTCCCGGCGCGGCCGACCGGCTCTCCGCCGCGCCTGCGGACGTGCTCACCCTGCAGGTCGAGGGACCCGCCGCCGCCGGGCTGGGGGCGGGGCCGGATAACCTGGTGCTGCGGGCGGCCCGGGCG
>CAHJXG010000477.1 GCA_903644035.1 Rhodospirillales bacterium | reverse complement strand
CGGCTACGCGCTGGTGCTGGACGGGTCCGGCCAGGCGGTCACGGCGGCGGCGCGGGTGGCGCCGGGTCAGCGGCTGCGGCTGCGGTTCAGCGACGGAGAAGTGGCGGCCAATGCGGATCGGCCCAGACAAGAGGCGCTGCCGATCTGAACATAATCCGCCGGAATGCTTTACATCTGGGCAGGAAAGGCCCATGTCAGCGTCGGCGCTTTTCGTGTTGGGCCAGCCAGTCTTTGGATCGATGCTTGTTGAACCCGTTCTGGGTCCGCAGCTTTTCCGGTGCTCCCTAATCTAAAAGTAATTCGGCCTGCACCGTGCGGGTCGCCGTGTCTATGGAGAGCATACTATGGCAGTCGGAACGGTTAAGTGGTTCAACGCCCAAAAAGGCTTCGGCTTCATCCAGCCGGATGACGGCAGCAAGGACGTGTTCGTGCACATCTCTGCGGTCGAGCGCGCCGGCATGGGTTCGTTGAACGAAGGCCAGAAGCTGAGCTTCGAGCTTGAGCGCGGCCAGCAGGGCAAGACCTCCGCAGTCAACCTGCAGGCGGCGTAGCCCTTCAACCCTAGAGCTGCCCCTGTGGCAGCGGCCGGAGGCGACCTTCATGGCAGCCCATAAGTTCGCCTCCGGTCAGCGAGTGGAGTTCTCCCCCAGCGCGTTCGATGGCAACGCGCCGCGGGGGAGCTACACCGTGGTGCGGCAGATGCCGAGCGAAACCCGGGATCTGCAGTACCGCATCAAGAATTCCCGCGATGGCCATGAGCGTGTCGTGCGGGAAAGCCAGCTCGGCCAAAGCTGAAGCGCGGCCCCCATCCACCCTTCGCCGCAAGGAACCTCGATGGTCTTCAAGCCCAACTACAACATGCAGCGGGCCGAGCGGAACCGCGCCAAGCAGGCCAAGAAAGACGAGAAGCTGCGGGAGAAGGAAGAGGCCGCAGCACGCCGCAAGGCCGAGGGCGAGTCCACGGACGCCGCACCGGCCGAGGGCAGCACCCCAGGGGATACCAATGCCGCCTAAGAAGAGGATCGAGAGCAGTTTCGTGGCGTTCGACGTGACCTATGTTGACGGCACGCGCAGCAGCAACCGCCGGGTGCCGAGCACGGCGTTGATGGGCCTCGACGGCGACATGCCGGCGCAGGGCATCATCGAGCAGCAGGATGCCACCATCGGCGCAGCATCGGGCAAGCCGCGCCCGGCGATCAAGTCGCTGGAGCGTTCGCCGCTGCCTGAGATCGTCAAGGTGCCGATGAAGGCTCGATACTAGCCCTCGGCCAACGCCGATGCAGCCATAGCCAGCTTTCCGGCTTGGCCCGGATCCAACGCTCCAACGTGTCATTCACCTCCTGTGTCAGGCTGGCCACGTCGGCGGTCCGGTTGCCGGTGTCGGGCGCGTCGAGCGGCTGCTCGCACGTCACCCTGAACCGGGCGGGGCCGAGCCGCTCGACATAGCTCGGGATGACCGGACAGCGCAGGCGCAGCGCCAAGCCCGCCAGCGCCGGCGCCGTCATCGCCGGAAGGCCGAAGAACCGGGCCTCGATCCCGTCATTCATCTTCTGGTCGATCAGCAGGCCCAGCCGGCCGCCCCGCAGGAGATGCGCAAGGGATTGGCGGGCGCCGACCGCCCCCTTGGCGAACATCTTGATGTCGGCGCGGGCCGCACGCCGCCGCAGGTCCTGGATCATCGCGTCGATCTGCTTGTTCTCCGCTGACCGGTAGAACGGCGAGACCGGCACGCCCCGTGCTGCCGCCGCAATCGGCAGCATCTCCCAATTGCCGATATGGCCGCTGAAGAAGATCGCCGGCCCGCCCTTGGCCGCCAGCCAGCGTAGGGTGTCCCCGCCGACCAGTTCCCAGCCCGGGCCGGCCTCCGTCTCTCGCAGGTCGACGAGGTGCGGCAGCTCGCCGGCGGTGCGGCCCAGGTTGTCCCACACGCCCCGCACGACCCGCCGCCGCGCCGCCGCGTCCAGTTCGGGCATGGCCGCCCGCAGGTTGGCGTGGGCGACCCGCGACACCGGCAGAAGCGGCCCGAAGACGCGGGCGACCGCACCGCCGAGATTGCTGGACGCGGCCGGCCCCAGCGCGCCCAGCGTGCGCAGGGCAATGCGCGCAGCAAGGGTTTCCGCCTTGTGTGCCCAGCTCACGGCACGATGTCGCGCATGAGGCGTTCAAGCCCGTCCGGATCGTCCCAGCGCAGCGAGACGCCGACGACCCGAACCTGCGTGCGGACCGCGCCGGGCAGGCGCACCGCGTCCTTCGGGGTCGTGACCGGAATGGCGCCAAGCACGGCAGCACGGGCCAGCACAGCCTCCAGCTCGGCGCGGGTGAAGCGGTGATGATCCGGGAAGTCCGCGCACTCCGTCACGATGGCGCCGGCCTGGCGCAGCGTCGCGTGGAATTTAGACGGGCGGGCGATGCCGGAAAACGCCAGCACCTGCACACCCGGCAGCGCCGCGTCCGGCTCCAGCACCGCCGTCAGCACCGGCAGGCCTGGCGGCAGGCTAGCCCTTGCGTCCGCCGCATCCGGCCCGATCAGCACCGCCGCCCGGCAGCGTGATGCCGCAGCGGCCACAGGCTCCCGCAGCGGCCCAGCCGGCATGACCCGGCCGTTGCCGAACCCCACGGCCCCATCCACAACCAGCAGCGCCGCATCCTGCGTCAGCGTGGGGTTTTGTAGCCCGTCATCCATCAGCAACGCCTGCGCCCCTGCCGCCACGGCCGCCCGGGCGCCGGCCGCGC
>CAHJXG010000476.1 GCA_903644035.1 Rhodospirillales bacterium | reverse complement strand
CATGCAGTTGCGATCGCGCATACCGCACCGGAAAGAGCGAACCGCCCGCTCGTCGTGACCACCTGCTCGGCGGGCAAGCGCTGCCGCACGCGCTTGCGTGTCGATTCGTTGGAGGCGGCGGATCAGTCGAGCATGGCGTCAGAATGGCTCGCCATGCTGCGCGCCGAAACGGAACTGACGCCTGCAGGCGAACTCTACCACAGTCGAGCCTTCGCAATTGCGCGCCGGGCGGCCTGCAAGGCGGGGGCCGACCTCGGCATCATCTCGGCGGGCCTCGGCTACGTCCGGGCCGAGAGGCCGATCCCCGCTTACGACCTGACTGTCCGCCCGAGCGGGCCGGGGTCGGTTCCCACCCGCGTCACCGGGGCCTTCAATGCCGTCCGTTGGTGGCGGGCGGTGAGCGATGGCCCATTCTCCTTCCCCTTCGTGGACGAGTTGGCCGGCCGTGGCCTCGTGATGGTGTGCCTGTCGCGATCCTACGCTGCCATGGTTGCCGATACCCTCGCCCGGTTCGCCGAGGAGGCCCGAGGTGCGCTCCGCATCTTCGGCCTATCGATCGGCTCCAGCCTGCCGCAGTCCCTGCGGCCGTTCGTCATGCCCTACGATGAGAGGCTCGGGGCGGTTGGTGCCGACGGGGCGCGCGTCGACTTCGCACAGCGCGCGCTCGAAGACTTTGTGGAAAACGCACTCACGGCGGGCCCGGATCTCGAGGCGCAGCGCGACGCGGTCGAACGGCGCCTGGCCTTCGCCCCGCCGCTGGCCTTGCGGCGGCCGCAGCGCCGCGCGGACGATGAAACCATTCGCGAGCACATCCGCGTCGCCATCAGGGACGTGGGGCCACGCCGAAGCGACGCGCTGGCCCATGTGCGGCACGTCCGGGAAGTGTCGTGCGAGCAGGGGAGATTCGCGCGCCTCTTCTTGGACGTGACGCGGACGATGCCGTCATGAACGGGGCTTATTCGGTCGACGTGCACGCGGTGCGCACCCGACAGGCCGGCGTGGACGTCTACGCGGCCTTCCTGCCCGGCTCGCGCGTGCTCGAAGTGGCGGAGATCTCCCGTATAGGCCGCGGTTCCGCGGGCGACGTCATCGGCTTCCAGCGCCCCGAGATACGCGAACACGTCAGGCGCATCGCGGAATACCTCGGCTCGGGACAGGTTCTGTTTCCGAACGCGGTGATCCTGGCGCTCGCACCAGGAGCGAGGTTCAACGCCAAGCGAGGCACGAAGAACCAAGCAGCGGACGAGGCCAGCGAGGGCGGGATTCTATCGATCCCGGTCCGTCCGGGGCGCAAGTCGGCCTGGATTGTGGACGGCCAGCAACGGGCGCTCGCGATGGCGCTCGTGCCCGGGGCCGCGGTGCAGGTTCCCGTGATCGCATTCGTGTCGGGCGACCTCGCCACGCACCGCGAGCAGTTCATCCTCGTCAACAAAGCGAGGCCGCTGGATCGCCGCCTCATTGACGAGTTGCTGCCCTCGGTCGGCTCAGTGCTTCCCCGCGATCTGGCGCCCCGCCGCGTGCCGAGCGTCCTCTGCGCCTCCCTGGCTGAAGCGCCCGGATCGCCGTTCCGCGGCATCGTGAGAAGGCCCTCGGAGGCCCCGGCGGGCGCGGTCATCACCGACTCGAGTTTGACGAACCTAATGCGGCGTAGCCTTCAGGATCCCCGCGGGGCTCTGGCCGCGCACCTGGCTCCCGACGGCTCGGCCGATGTCGACGCGATGCACCGGGTGATGGTGTCCTTCTGGTCGGCGGTCCGCGACGTCTTTCCGGATGCCTGGGGGCTCCCGCCGGACCGGAGCCGCCTCATGCACGCGGCCGGCCTTGCCGCCATGGGCGTGCTCATGGACCAGATAGTGTCGCGTCTCGCCCCGGCCACGGACGTCTACGCGGAAGCGCGGGACGTGCTGGAACGCATTGCGCCGCTATGCCGATGGACCGAAGGCCGCTGGGAGGCCCTGAACCGCGGCTGGGATGAGATCCAGTGCACGCAAAGGGACGTGCGCGGCCTATCGAACCTCCTTGTCGCGCTCGAGCGCGGCGCGGCGCGGCCGGCGGCCGCCGAATGAGGTTCCTATATTCCGACAGTCTGGACTACGTCGACCCGGACTTCGACTTCGTCGGGGACCGGCAGGCGGCGGACCGTCGAGCGCACGAGGACGACGATTTCCCGCACGAGCACCTGGAAACCGCTCCCTACGACGGACTGCTCGTGTCGCGCGCCATCGTGGGCGACGCCCGCCGAACGGGGAAGTACTCGGAACCCCAGGCCATGAGGTTCCGGCGGGAGGGCGCCCGCGCGTTCCTCCGGTTCCCCGCGTCGCGCTATCCCGACAGCATGATAATGGGCGACAACGGTGCGTTCACCTACAGGGACGAACACGAGCCTCCGCATGGCATCGACGACACGCTAGAGTTCTACGAGGATGGCGGCTTCACGCACGGCTGCTCGATCGACCATCTCATCTTCGACTTCACCGAAGACGCCCTCCCGCCGTCGGACGAGGCCCGCTGCCGCTCCGACATAACACTCGCGCACGCCGAAGCCTTCCTGCCCGCCTCGCGTGCTCTGGGCGCGGCTTTTACCCCCGTCGGCGTGATCCAGGGATGGTCCCCGGCCAGCATGGCGGCGGCGGCGGCCTCCCTGGTGGCCATGGGCTACAATTACCTTGCGGTGGGCGGGATGGTGCCTCTGAGCATCGAGCAGATCGAGCGCGCCCTCGCGGCGATCCGGGCCGCGATCCCGCAATGCGTGCGGCTGCACCTGCTCGGGTTCGGGAAGACCGACCACCTCGAGGCCGTGCGCCGCTACGGGGTCGCCAGCTTCGACACGACCTCCCCCTTGTTGCGCGCGTTCAAGGACGGCAAGCGGAACTACTACGCGGTCGGCGAGGGGCGCGACCTCGCCTACTACACGGCTGTGCGGATCCCCCAGGCGATCGACAACGACAAACTCCTGCGCCGCGCGAGGCGGGGCCGCCTGGACCAGGAGAGCCTGCTCGGCCTGGAGGCGAGGGCGCTCGACGCGGTACGTCGTTGCGCGACCGGGGCCCTAGCAGTGGGCGACGCGGTCGAAGCCGTGCTGGCATATGGCCGGTACGCCCTCTGGGACGACGGAGCGAGCGACGGGAGGAACAAGGCGCGGTTCGATGTCCTGAGGTCCGCCTACACACGCACCTTGGGCGACCGGCCCTGGGAGGCGTGCGATTGCCGGGTGTGCCGCGAAAGCGGCGTCGAGGTGCTGATCTTCAGATCCTCCAACCGCAACAAGCGTCGCGGGATGCACAACTTGCACGTCTTTTACGGTCTGCTCCGCCGGCCACGCCACGGCGCGGTGGGGCCGCTGCCTTGACGATCCTCCGGCTCGGCCCGACGATCTCCCCGCGGCAGGGCGCCGGATCCCGCGTGCTGTGCTTCACGGCCACACCCTCGCAGGTATCCCGGATCGCCAGGATCGAGCGGATCGGGCGCGACGCCGACGGCCGCCTCAGCGGTTTCCAACGACCACAGATCGCATCCCACATCCGCGAGATTCGCGACTACCTCGCGGATCCCGATTCCATGCTGCCCAACGCCATCGTGCTCGCGTTCGATCACGGCGTGACCGTCGACGACGCGGGGACGCTGATCGTCGACACCTCGAAGGGTCCTCCGGGCTGGGTGGTCGATGGCCAGCAACGTCTATGCGCGGCCCTCGGGCTTGAGGGCCGGGACTTCGAGTTTGTCGTGTCGGCGTTCATCTGCCCCGAGCCTGCCGAATTGAACCGGCAGTTTATCCTGATCAACAACACGCGGCCCCTTGCCAAGCCTCTGATCTACGAACTGTTGCCCGGCGTGCAGGGCCTGCCGCACCGGCTGTCGGACAGGACGGGTGCAGCGGTCCTCGTCGAGGCTCTGAACTACGGCAGCGAGTCCTCGCTGCGCGGCCAGATCAACCAGCAGACCAATCCCGCGGGAGTGCTGAAGGACACGCTCGTACAGCGCATGCTGATGAACTCGCTCCAGCACGGAGCCCTCAGGGAGTTCCCCGACAACGCCGCGTTGCTGGACACTGGGCTCTCCATGGTCAGCGACTTCTTCGCCGCCGTGCAGCACGTCTTCCGCGCCGATTGGGAGGGGCACGCGAGCAAGTCGTCCCGCCTCGTCCACGGCGTGGGGCTCATCGCCATGGGATACGTGATGGACGAGGTGGCGATCCGCTTCGCGGCGACCACGCGGGAGCAGTTCGAGGTCGGCCTGCGCCCCTTGCTGGGCCGAACGCATTGGACGTCCGGCGAATGGGAATTCGGCGACGAGCGGCGTCCCTGGAACAGCCTGCAGAACACCAAGTCGGATTATCGCCTGCTCGCGCATCACTTGGTGCGTATGATCCGCCGTGGACGGGCCCGGGTCGGGGCGGCTGCATGAGACGGTATGCCGTCAAGGAGATCTTCCTCACGCTGCAAGGCGAGGGCGCGCACGCCGGCCGCGCCGCGGTGTTCTGCCGCTTCGCCGGCTGCAATCTCTGGTCGGGACGGGAGCCGAATCGCGCGGCCGCTGCGTGCCGGTTCTGCGATACCGACTTCGTCGGCACGAACGGGACCGGGGGCGGCCGTTACGGGTCCGCCGCGGCGCTCGCCGACGCGATCGAGGCGGAATGGGCGGCCGGATCCGACCATCGCCTCTGCGTCCTCACCGGCGGGGAGCCGATGCTGCAGGTCGACGGCTCGCTCGTCGATGTGCTCCACGCACGCGGCTTCGAGATCGCGGTCGAGACCAATGGGACGCTGGACGTCCCGGCCGGCCTCGACTGGGTTTGCGTCAGTCCGAAGGCGGGTTGCGGCCTGCGCCTGCGCGCCGGCGACGAACTGAAGCTTGTCTACCCGCAGGAGGGCTGCGAGCCATCCGACTTCGAGTCGCTCCGATTCGGCCGCCTGTCCCTCCAGCCCATGGACGGGCCCGATGCCGTGGCCAACGCGGCTGCCGCGGCGGAATATTGCATGCGGCATCCGGCCTGGCGCCTGAGCCTGCAGACCCACAAGCTCATCGGGCTCCGGTAATGTGGGAGGTCTCGAAATCGTTCTGGTTCGAGGCGGCGCACACGCTGCGGCGGGAGATCGGCGTCGAGGCGAGCGGGCGTATTCACGGCCATTCGTACCAGGCCGAGATAACGTTGAGGGGCGCGCCGCAGCGGGGAACGGGCATGCTCATCGACTTTGGCGAATTCGAGGCGGCCCTCGGCGCCGCACGGCATGCACTCGACCACCGCTTGTTGGACGACGTCGCCGATCTCGGCCCGGCCACGATGGAAAATCTCTCCGCATGGATATGGCGCAGGCTCGCGCCTAGCCTGCCGGGGCTGTCGGCCGTGACGGTCCGCCGGCCGAGCAGCGGCGAGACGTGCCGATACCTGGGTCCGGGGGAAATCCCATGACGCTCGACGACGACCGCGCGCTCGTTTTGCTCTCGGGTGGCCAGGACCCCACCACCTGCCTGGCATGGGCACTCGACCGCTTCTCAAACGTCGAGACGATCGGGTTCGGCTACGGCCAGCGGCATCGGGCCGAACTCGAGGTCAGGGACGCCATCCGGTCGTGGCTCCGAGCCTATCGGGCCGTCCACGCGGGATCGTTGGGCGAAGACCATGTGGTCGACGCCGGCCTGATCGGCGCCATCGCCGAGACGGCGCTGACGCGGGACGTCGCGATCGCCGTCGGCGCCGGGGCTTGCCGAACACGTTCGTCCCCGGCCGCAACCCCATGTTCCTGACCACCGCAGCCGCCGTCGCCTACCGGCGCGGCGCCAGGCACATCGTCACCAGTGTATGCGAGACGGATTATTCGGGCTACCCGGATTGTCGCGACGATACGTTGAAGGCGCTCCAGGTCGCTCTGAACCTCGGCATGGAGAGCCGCTTCGTGCTGCACACCCCGTTGACGTGGATCGACAAGGCGGCGACGTGGGCATTGGCCGAGCGACTCGGGGGATTCGGACTGGTCGAGATGATCGTCCGCGACACCCACACCTGCTATCTAAGGGATCGCGACCACCGCCACGCATGGGGCACGGGTTGTGGGGGTTGTCCCGCGTGCGACCTCAGAGCCGCCGGCTGGGCGAAGTACGTCGCCGGGGGCGGCGCCCAACCGTCCGGACCTGCTTCGTGACCGGTCCGTGGAGGCGCCCGTCCGCCAGCAAGCACCGCGCGGATACGGAGCAGGCGGAGATCAAGAAGCTCGCCGACCAGTTGCAAGCTTGGACGATCCCGGAAGGAGCCGTCGATCGCGTCCACGACGCCGCCAGGGCCAGCTTCGCCGAGGTCAAGGCGCTCACCGAGTACGAGGACGGGAAGGCATCGCGCCTGATGACCGTCGTGGCCTTCCTCAGTGCGGTGGTCGCAGCGGTCTTCACGCGGTTCGCGACCGACTACTGGTGGCCGGGACTGTCGGAGATGGGCCTGACGCCGGGATGGCTGCTACCCGCGGCCACCTATGCGGCGTTCCTGGTATATGTGCTGCTCGTCACGTGGTCGGTGTTCCGGATACTCGGTGCGATCAGGCCGAGCTTTAACCTGCCGAGCAGCTGGAAGGAGGGAGCTGCTTTAAGACAGCAGCCGGAGTCCATGCTGTTCTACAGAGGCATACTCGGCGTGACCGCATCGGACTGGGGAGTGAACTTCGCGGCCATGGCGGGCGAGGACGGGCAGGCGCTAAAGGCGAGTTACGCCAAGAACTACGTCATGGAGGCCTACCTGATCGCCGGCAAGGTCGCGATCAAGCTGGCCGCGCTGGAGCCCGGCATACGGCATCTCAGGTGGGCGATGGGGGTCCTGCTCGTCTTCTTCGGATTGTTCGGCGCGACGCTGCTCGCCGTGGAACCTACTAGGTCGCCGGCGGCCCACGCGCCTCGCGCCGGTGCGGCGGGCGGAACTTGACCCGATGCAGCGCACCCGCTTGTTCACGGACGCCGACAACACGCTCTGGGACACCAACTCCGTCTTTGCCGCAGCACAGGTCGGGCTCCTTCGAGACATCGAGACCGAAGTCCGATCGACGGCGCCCGAGGGATCCGACGGGGGGCTCGCATTCGTGCGCCGCATCGACCAGCGCATCGCCTCCAGCCACCCGGATCACCTCCGCTACCCATCTGTCCTGCTCGCGACAACGATCGCCCAGGTGCTCGCGGGCCAAGACCCTGAGCAGGCAGTGGATGACGCGTGCGGCGGCGATGACCTCACGAAGCGGTTCGCCAGGGCAGTGGCGCAGTACGAGAGACGCCTGCGGGCGACGCCCACGCTTCGGGATGGCGTCCAAGAGGGTCTCGCCGACTTGCGCCGGTCGAATGTGCCCGTCACCGTCCTCACGGAAGCGAGCCTGGACCGCTGCGCGGCATTGATCGAAGCCCACGACCTATCCCGCTTCGTTTCGGGCGTCCACTCGGTCCGGAAGGACGCGGGTGCCTACCGCGCACTGCGCGAGCACGCCGACGAAGCGCGGCTGGTAATGGTCGGCGACCAGCTGGATCGGGACGTCGATGCGGCCAAACGAGCCGGGTTTCTGACAATATATTTCCCGGGCGGTTTCGTACCGTCGTGGAACAGGTGCAGTTCTGTCACTGCGGATCACGAGATCCAGCGCTTCGACGAGATTCTGTCGCTGCTGCATCGATAGCCTACCGTCGCCGGCCGATGCACATTATCCGTGATGTACGAGTCGCACCTGGCTGTCCCGCGTCCGCTATGGAGCATGCCGACGGAGGCGTGAAATGTCCGAGTTGGGCGTAGAGCAGACCCCATTGTGTGGATAAGCATGGAAAATAGGGGCTCTGACTCACTCTCGGTGCAGTTCGGGTAAGTTCGTCCGGCACAATTCGGGAGCGGCGCCATGCGACGAGGTTCACATCAGGCGGTCTCGCCTGCCGGTCTTCTCGTTGAAGCCGTCACCACTGAGCCCGACCGTCTGCTGATTGTGGCCCGACCGAGCGCTGCCGACGCGGCCTGCCCTGAGTGCGGCCGGAGGTCGTCGCAGGTCCATAGCCGGTATGATCGGCAGCTGACCGATCTCCCCTCGCACGGCCGGGCCGTCCACCTGCGGATCCAGGTGCGCCGGTTCCGGTGCGCCGCCGCCTCTTGCCCCAGACGGATCTTCGGCGAGCCGCTTGCCGACAACATCGCGCCCCGCGTTGCCAGACGCACGGCCCGGCTCGAGAACGTAGTCCATCACCTTGGCCTCGCTCTCGGAGGCCGACCCGCCGCAAGCCTGGCCCGTCGGCTGATGCTTCCGGTCAGCCGGGACACGCTGTTGCGCGTGCTGCGCCGCCGGGCGCCCGTCGTGGCTGCACCCGTCCAGGTCATCGGCGTCGACGACTTCGCCTGGAAGCGTGGCCAACGCTACGGCACGGTAGTGTGCGACCTCGAACGGCGCCGCATCATCGAACTCCTTCCGGACCGGGAGCCGGCGACGGTGGCGGCATGGCTCGCGGCCCACCCGGAGATCACCGTGGTGTCCGCGATCGTGGCGCCGGATACGGGCAGGCTGCATCGCCAGGAGCGCCACAGGCGGTTCAGGTCGCAGACCGATGGCACCTGATGGAGAACGCCAGCGCCGCGTTCCTGGAGGCGGTGCGCCGGTCGATGAAGGCCATTCGCCAGGCCCTCGGGTCGACGGTGATCAACCCGGCGCTGCTGACCTGTGCCGAGCGCATCCAATACGAGGGCTTCCTGCGGCGGCAGGAGGACAGCCGGGGCATCAAGGCGCTGGCCGACGCGGGCAGATCGATCAAGGAGATTACGCGATCCACGGGCCGTAGCCGCAAGCTGGTCCGCAGCATCCTTCGCGGTGGCGACGGCGACATGTTCCGCTCCCGCCAGAGCGTGCTTGAGCCGTACGTCGCCAGGCTCGGGGCCGAGTGGGACGCGGGCTGCCGCAATGGTGCGGAGCTCTGGCGGCGGATGGGTGCGGCAGGTTTCAGAGGCGGGCTGCGGGTCGTTACGGAATGGGCGACCCGACAGCGCCGCAGCGAGAAGGCCGATGTCCAGCTGGCCCGGAGGACACCGCCCGCTCGGTTGCTGAGCCGTCTGCTCACGGCGCAACGGGTGCAACTGGCGAAGACGGACGCGGTCACGGTGGCGGCGATCGAGACGGGAGTTCCGGCGCTGGCTGTCGCACGCGACCTGATGGAGCGCTTCCATCACATGCTGCGAGCGCGCGACGTCGGCGCGCTACCGGGCTGGCTCGCAGAGACCGGCAGCAGCTTGCTGGCCTCATTCGGGAAGGGCATCACCGCCGACCTGGCCGCGGTAAAGGCTGCCCTGACCGAGACATGGTCGAACGGACAAACCGAAGGCCAGATCACCAAGCTCAAACTGGTCAAGCGGCAGATGTATGGGCGTGCATCTCTCGATCTCCTCCGTGCACGCCTTGTCGTCGCCGCGTGATGCCCGATGCCGAACTGCACCGAGAGTGAGTCAGAGCCCCCTTTGGACGCCGATACGGGGCCCCGACCCCGTGCCGATTGACAGCCCACTCGTCGTTCTGCTCCAGCAGGAGCGCGCCGACGAGCCTGGTGACCGCTGCTTCGTTCGGGAATATGCCGACCACGTTGCTGCGCCGCTTGATCTCGCCATTGAGCCGTTCCAGCGGGTTCGTATCGGGTATGCCGATCGTGGCTTTCCGTCGTGCCCGCTGCAAGGCGGTCGCGTAGTCTCTGGGCAACCGGGACAGGGGAGTCTGGAGCACGGAAGGTGGGCAGGCCGTTGTCATAGGATGAGCTGCGAGCTCGCGTTAGTAGTTGGCCGCCCCTGCGACCAGCCCGGTTGCGCTGAGAGCGCGGATCCGTAGGTGTCGTATTGCCCCACCTGCTCCTGAACTGAATGGGAGAAGGGCTATGAGGGTGATTGGGTTGGATGTGCATCGAAGCTTTGCCCAGGTGGCGGAGCTGGAGGATGGCGTTCTGCGGCAGTGCGGCCGGGTGGACCTGGTGCGTGACAAAGTGCTGGCGTTCGCGCGGACACTGAGGGCCGACGACGAGGTGGTGCTTGAGGCAACCGGCAACACGATGGCGATCGTGAAGCTGCTGAAGCCGCATGTGGGCCGCGTGGTCATCGCAAACCCGTTGCAGGTCCGGGTGATCGCGGAGGCGAAGGCCAAGACGGACCGGATCGACGCGGCGGCGCTGGCCCGGCTACATGCGGCCGGGTACCTGCCGGAGGTGTGGCAGCCGGACGAGGCGACCGAGCTACTGCGCAACCTTGTCTCCCGGCGCGCTTCGATCGTGCAGGGGATGACCCGGACCAAAAACCGCATCCACGCGGTGCTGCACGCGAACCTGATCCCGCCATTCTCGGGCAAGCTGTTCCTGGGGCCAGGCCGGAAATGGCTCGCCGAGCAGCCGCTGTCTGGGCACGAGAGAGCCGCGGTGGACCGGTGGCTGTCAGGGCTGGACGCCATGGAGCAGGAGCTGGCGGCGGCCGAGGCGGCGATTGCCACCGCTTGCCTTGGCGACGACCGGGTGCGGCGGCTGATGACGATCGGCGGCATCAACATGGTCGTCGCC
Source organism: Rhodospirillales bacterium (assembly GCA_903644035.1). Taxonomy (GTDB): domain Bacteria; phylum Pseudomonadota; class Alphaproteobacteria; order Acetobacterales; family Acetobacteraceae; genus CAHJXG01. Next base: position 2,095 of record CAHJXG010000476.1, on the reverse strand, counting down.
GCAGGCGTGCTGTCTGCGATCGGCGACGTCCGGCGGTTCGCCTCGGCGGACAAGCTCGTCAGCTACCTGGGCCTGGACCCGCGCGTTCGGCAGTCGGGGGATCGTGCTGCCCAGCACGGCCGCATCAGCAAGCAGGGGCGCTCGCATGCGCGCGGGATGCTGGTCGAGGCAGCGTGGGCGGCGGCTGTGACGCCCGGGCCACTGCGAGCCTTTTACGTCCGCGTCCCAGGGTCGCAAAGGCAAGCAGGTCGCCGCCGTTGCAACCGCGCGCAAGATCGCGGTGCTGGCCTGGCACCTGCTTACCTAGGAGGAGGACTACGCCTTTGCCCGGCCAGCGCTGGTGGCGATGAAGGAGCGGCAGATGCAGCTCAAGGCAGGGGCGGAGTCCCGGCGCGGCGGGAACACGCCGGGTGCGGCGCGGGACTACAGCATCAAGGAGCTGCGGGAGAAGGAACGCGCGTTGGTGGAGCAGGCGGAGCAGGCCTACACGCGCTTTGTCAGTGCCTGGTCGGAGAAACCGACGGCAGGCCGGTCCCGCAATCCAAAGGGAGGCCCGAAGATGCCACCAGCGTAGGGCCGGCGGGGAAGAGCGCCACCCGCAACACGGGGCTTGTCCAACGCATCCGTGCTGTGCAGCTTGGTCCGGTGGGCTGCCGGGAAGTCCATGTAGGCCAGCACGTCAGGCTCGGCTTTGTCCATCAACTCGGCAATCTTGCTGACGCGCGGCCGGAGTTGGTCGGCCACCACCCGCCACTGCTGTCGGGCGCTGGCTGCGTCATCCTGGGCGAAGGCGGTACCGATCCAGGCCGAGACAATCCGGCGCTGGCTCTTGCCCGCGTGCGCCATCGCGTTGCGCAGGAAGTGGACGCGGCACCGCTGGGCGGTGACGCCCAGCACGCGGTTCGCCGCGGCCTTCAGCCCCTCGTGCGCGTCAGAGACGACCAGCTTGACCCCGCGCAGCCCACGGCGGGTCAGCGAACGCAGAAACTCGGTCCAGAACGTCTCAGCCTCCGAATTGCCGGTCGCCATGCCCAGCACCTCGCGCCTGCCGTCCGTGTTGACGGCGACCGCGACGATGACGGCCACCGACACGATGCGGTGGTCGCGTCGCGCTTTGACGTAGGTGGCGTCGAGCCACAAGTAGGGCCAGTCGCCCTCGATGGGCCGGTCCAGGAACGCGTCCACGCGCTCGTCCAGTTCGGCGCACAGGCGGCTGACCTCGCTCTTGCTGACGCCCGACCCACCCATGGCCTGGACCAGGGCGTCCACGCTGCGCGTCGAGATGCCCTGGACGTAAGCCTCCTGGATAACGGCTGTCAGCGCCTTCTCCGCCATGCGCCTGGGTGCGAGGAAAGAGGGAAAATACGATCCCTTGCGCAGCTTCGGGATGCGGAGTGCCACTGTGCCCGCGCGCGTTTCCCAATCCCGGTCGCAGTGCCCGTTGCGCCGCACCTGGCGGTCCGGGCTGCGCTCGCCGTGCGCGGCCCCGCACCGGGCCTCGGTTTCCAGCTCCATCAAGCGGTGGGCAGCGAAGCCGATCATGTCACGCAGGACGGAGGCGTCAGAACCCTTCTCCAACAGGGCGCGAAGGGCGATGGTGTCGTCGGTCATCGTGGTGTCCTCGGGTCAGAGTTGCGCTCGCAACCCAACCCTACCCAGGACCACCGCGATGGCCACCGTCCGGCCCGCTTCCGCAACCGCCTACGGCGACCGCTGCGGCGGGCCGGACGGCACCGCTGCTACACCACGCCCTGGGATACGACCCCAGAAAGTGGGAGCGCTATACGAGTAGGCGGACGACCCGCCGCCGCCCCGGCTGAAACGGATGCGGCGCCGGACCTACGCGCGCCTTCGCAGAATGGGAAGCCGCAATTCAGGAACTGGAGGCCATCTTCGAAGTCGGTGCTACCCGGTTGCTCGACCGCCTGTCGCCCTATGGCGTTAAGGCGCGGATGCGTGCGCTGACGGCGTGGGCCCGAACGCCTGTCCGCACCCCAATGTCTATAACCATCTCGCTTCGGACGTGGGAACGTACGTGGGAACAGAGCAGCACATCGACGCTAACTACTTGATATTGCACTGGACAATGGCGGAG
>CAHJXG010000475.1 GCA_903644035.1 Rhodospirillales bacterium | reverse complement strand
GCCGCCTCCGGCCTCTTGGGCCGCGACGCCCGCGCCGCCATCCCCGCCGCCGACGCGACGCCGCCCAGCCTGCCCGTCGAGAAGGGCGCGAGCCTCCGCGTCCTGCGCCCGGCCAAGTTCGTGGAGCCGGACGAGACCATCTTCCGCGAGAACACCAAGAGGTTCGCCGACGCCATGGGCGTCCAGGTGCGGATCGACTTCTCCGGCTGGGAGGACCTGCGCCCGCAGACGGCGGTGACGGCCAACACCGGGGCCGGGCCGGACGTGGTGGTGGGCTGGACCGACGACCCGCACCTCTATGCGGACAAGCTGCTCGACCTCACGGACATCGCGGAATACTTGGGCAAGAAATACGGCGGCTGGTATCCGCTCGCGGAGAAGTACGGCAAGAAGTTCGGCACCAACCAGTGGATCGCGATCCCGTTCGGGGCCAGCGGCGGCCTCGCGATGTACCGGGAGAGCTGGATCAAGGAGGCCGGCTACGACGCCTTCCCGACCGCGCTCGACCCGTTCCTCGACCTGTGCCGCAAGCTGAAGAAGGCCGGGCACCCGGCGGGCTTCGCGCTGGGGCACGCGGTGGGCGACGCCAACGCCTATTGCCATTGGCTCGTCTGGGCGCATGGCGGCGCGATGACGGACGAGCAGGGCCGGGTCACGATCAACAGCAAGGCGACCGTCGAGGCGCTGAAATACGGCCGCGCGCTGTATGAGACCTTCATCCCCGGCACCAACTCCTGGCTCGACACCGGCAACAACAAGGCGCTGCTGGCGGGCGAGATCGGCATCACGCAGAACGGGGTGTCGCTGTACTACTCGGCGAAGAACAGCCCGGACCCCAAGATCGCGGCGATGGCGGCGGACATGAACCACGCCTACATGCCGGTCGGCCCGGCGGGCGTGGTCACGCAGGGCGCGCTCGCCATCAACGCCATGGCGTTCAAGCACAGCAAGTTCCCCAACGCGGCCAAGGCGTACCTCGCCTACATGATGGAGGCCGACCAGTACGACAAATGGCTGACCGGCAGCTTCGGCTACTGGGGCCAGCCGCTGCGGGCGTACGAGCAGAGCGCGGTGTGGACCGGCGACCCGAAGATCAAGCTCTACAAGGAGACGATGGAGAAAAGCCGCTGGTATGCCTGGCCCGGCGCGATCACCGAGCAGTCGGGCGCGGTCATGGCGGACTACGTGATGGTGGACATGGTCGCCTCCGCCAGCACCGGCGACACCTCGCCGGAGGACGCCGCGAAGGAGGCGGAGCGGCGGGCGAAGCGATACTACCGGTCCTGACCGGGCGCGGCGCGACGACGTCAGGCGGCCCGACGACCATCCCTGGCGAGGTCGCCTGCCCCGTCATCGGCCGCCGTCCCGGCAGGCCGACCTCGGCGCGTTCCTGACGGGATTGCCGGCCGATCGAGAGCCAAGGCCGCTGAGGCCGGCCCTCCTTGGACGATCCTGAAGGCTGGCCTCACCTCGGTTGACCCCTGACTTGAACTTGGCAAGCATGGCGGCGCCGGGACCGAGCCGGTCAGCCCCCCTCCACGGTATCCCTGAACCGGCGTAGAGACGCTTGATCTCGCCGTGCCTCCTGAAAGACATGTCATGCAGCGTGCCAGCCTTCCATCCGGGGTCAGCTTCACCGCGATACAGGTCGCTGGGGAGCGGGAGCGGGAAGCGGCCCGTGCCGATGCGCTGTTCAGCGACCCGCTTGCCGGGGCGACGACGGCCTATGTCAGAGAGACCGCCGGGCCAGACGAGCCGGCACCCTACATGACGCCGGACATGCAGTGGCTCTACGGCGACTTCTTCGCGATCCGGACGCGGTTCATTGATGAGCGGATGCTGTCGGCATTCCACGACGGGGTGACGCAGGTCGTGTTCCTGGCTGCCGGCATGGACGGGCGCGCCTACCGGCTGGACTGGCCAGCCGGCGTGCGGGTGTTCGAGTTCGACCGGCCCGAGATGATCGCCTCCAAGCAGGAGGTCGTTCGCCATGCGGGGCTGTCCCCCAAGGTGGAGGTCACCGCCATCCCCGGCGACCTGAACGAGGACTGGCCACCGCGCCTGCGGGCCGCCGGCTTTTCGGCCGACCAGCCAACCGTGTGGGTGGTCGAGGGGCTTCTGGCCTATTTCAGCCCGGAGGCCGCCAACCGCCTGCTGTCCCACGTCGCCGCGCAGTCCGCGCCGTCCAGCCGGCTCCTGACCGATTACGTCAAGGGCGACCACCTGGTGCCAGCGGCGCAGGCTGGCCGGGACACCGGGGCGGCCATGGCTGTCCTCGCCACCCTGTTCAGGACCGGGCCGTCCGCCGACCCGTGGACCTGGATGTCCGGTCAGGACTGGGACATCGACGTGACCATCGGGGCCGAGTGCGCCAGGGCGCTCAACCGGCCCGTGCCGCCGGCCGTCGATCCCGAACTGAACGGCGCGGTCTCCTACCTCGTGGATGCGCGGCGCCTGTGACCCCGGGAAGCGGGGCTTCCAGGCCGCCGCGTTGAGGAGGCCGGACCGGCTGCTTGGTGCGTCGGCGACCGCTATGAACGGATCGGCCCGGCCAGGCCGGCCCCGCGCAGCAGCCCGTCCAGCCGCGCCGCCGCCCCCTCCCAGGTGAAGTCCCGCGCCGC
>CAHJXG010000474.1 GCA_903644035.1 Rhodospirillales bacterium | reverse complement strand
GTTCGCGCTGACGCTGGCCCGCATCTGCCCGGAGAAGGGCCTGCATCTGGCGCTGGACGCGGCGCGGGCGGCGGGGGTGCCGGTGCTGCTGGCCGGCGGGGTGTTTCCCTACCCGGCGCACCAGAGCTACTTCCGCGCCGAGATCCTGCCCCGCCTCAACCGGCAATGCCGCTACCTCGGCCCGGTCGGCTTCGCCCGGAAGCGCCGCCTGCTGGCCGCGGCAGCCTGTCTGCTGGTGCCGAGCCTGGTCGCCGAGACCAGCTCCCTCGTCGCCATGGAGGCCGCCGCCTGCGGCACGCCGGTGATCGCCTTCCGCAACGGCGCATTGCCGGAGGTGGTGGAGGACGGGCGCACCGGCTTCCTGGTGGACGACGTGGCAAGCATGGCGGCGGCGATCCGCCGGGCGGACCGCATCGACCCCGCCATCTGCCGCGAGACCGCCCGGCGCCGCTTCTCGACCGAGCGCATGGCCGCCGCCTACATCGACCGCTACCGCTTGCTGACGCCCGTCGCCGCCTCGGCATGACCGCGGTCACCTTGCTGGACAGCGACGCGGCCCTGCTGGCGCTTGCGCCGGAGTGGGAGGCGCTGTGGCGGCGGGTGCCGGGCGCGTCGCCCTTCGCCTCTCCCGCGTGGCTGCTGCCGTGGTGGCGTCATTTCGGCACCGGCGCGCCGCGGGTGGCGATCCAGCGGACGGATGGACGGCTGTCCGGGATGCTGCCGCTGTATCGGCTGGACGAGCCGGGCGTCCGCAAGCTGCTGCCCATCGGCGCCGGCACCACGGACCAGCTGGATGCATTGCTGGAGCCGGGGGTGGCGGTGGGGCCGCTGCTGCAGGCGGCGCTGGACCATGCGCGTGCGGACGGGGTGGACGTGTGCGACCTGATCGAGGTGCCGCCGGGTTCGGCGCTGCACGGGATCGCGCCGGCGGGCTGGCACGTGGCGTGGTCGGACGGCCAGCCCTGCCCGGTGCTGACGCTGCCGGCGACGGTGGCCGGCCTGGCGGACGCGGTGCCGGCGAACACGCTGCGCAAGCTGCGGATGAACCGCAACCGGGCTGCCCGCGCGGGCGGGTTCATGATTGAGACCGCGGGGCCGGAGACGGTGCAGGCGTTGCTGTCCGAGCTGGTCCGCTTGCACCAGGCACGTTGGGTCGCGCAGGGAGAGCCTGGGGCGCTTGCTGGGCCGGCGGTTCTCGGGTTCCACCGCGACGCGGCGCCAGGGCTGCTTGGGGCTGGTGTGCTCCGGTTGCAGGTGCTGCGGATCGGCGAGACGGTCGCGGCAGCGTGCTATGCGCTGCTGGCCGGGCGGGACCGGATTTTGTTATATTTGAGCGGGTTTGACGCCGGGCTGTCATTCGTCAGCCCCGGCACGCTGCTGCTTGCGGCGATGCTTGAGCAGGCGGTTGCAGAGGGCCGGCGGGAAGCGGATTTCTTGCGGGGGCGGGAGGGTTACAAATATGCGTGGGGCGGGGTGGATCGGGTCAATGGGGCTTGCCGGCTAGTGTTGGGGTGATGCCCGCGTGACCTCATACGAACCCACCACAGAACGTTCTCACGGGAGCTTCCTGACCGTCCCATGAACGACGGCGTGAAACTCACTGTAGGATATTCGTCCCCTCCACCCGCATTCCCCCATCCCCAAACACCTGCAGCACGCTGCAAGACCCCGGCCCAAGCTCAAGCCGCTGCATAAGATCGAGCGGCGCCCCCAAGCTGTGTGCCAGCACCGCCTTCAGCACGTCCTGATGGCTGACCAGCACCACCTCACCATCCGGAACCGCTCGCCGCCACCGCCCAAGACAACGAAGCGCCCGGCCCAGCGCCTCCAGCATCGTCTCCCCGCCCGGCACCGGCGCCGTGCCGCGGAACTGATTCCAGGCTTGCCACTCCGCCACGCCCTGCAACGCCTCGAAGGCCATCCCGGTCCAATCGCCGAAGTCGATCTCGTCCAGCCCGGCATCCGTCGTGACCTCAAGCCCCAGCGCCGCCGCGATCGGCGCCGCGGTTTCCTGCGCCCGCTCCAATGGGCTCGACACCACCGCTGCGACTGCCCGGCCCGAGAAATGCTGCGCCAGCCGGAGCGCCTGCTCCCGCCCGCGCTCGTTCAGCGACACGCCGGGCATCCGCCCCGTCAGCACGCGGCCCAGCAGGCCGTGCTCCGCGTGGCGGACCAGGTGGAAGACGGTCATTCGGCCTTGGCGCTGTCCCGCTTGGCGAAGGCGTCATCCAGCTTGCCGTCCCACAGCCGCACGCCACCGGTGATGCCGGCCTGGTTCGACACGATCTTCACATCCTTCGGCAGCTTCAGGTCGAGTTCCTGCGCGTCGCCGCCGCCGATATACAGCATGTCGAAGTTCACCACCGACCGAAGCTGCGCCAGCACCCGCTCCACCCGGCGCTCCCAGCGTTTCTGACCGATCTTGCGGAACGCCTCGACGCCGACATACTCGTCATAGGTCATGTCCTTGCGGATGACGTGCTGGCTCATCTCCAGCTGCGGGGCGAGCCGGCCGTCCTGATACAGCGCGAAGCCGAAGCCGGTGCCCAGCGTGATCACGCATTCCAGCCCCCGGCCGGAGATCACGCCCAACCCCTGCACCGTCGCGTCGTTCAACATGCGCACCGGCTTGCCCAGCTGCGCATGCAGCGCCCCGGCGAGGTCAAAGCCCGCCCAGTCCTTGGTGCCAAGGTTCGGCGCCGTCTGCACGATGGCGTTCTTGATCAGGCCGGGGAAGCCGACGGAGACGCGGTCATACGGCCCCAGTTGCCCGGCCAGCCCGACCAACGCCGGCACGACCTGGTCCGGCGGGGACGGGTGCATCGTCGGCACCTTGACGCGCTTCCCCACCATGGCCCCGTCGCGGTCGAGCAGACCCGCCTTGAGATTGCTGCCGCCGATGTCGATGGCGAGGGTGATCGGACCGGACGCCGAGGCGTCAGGCCCGGTGGATGGCGCCGCAGGGGCTGGTTTGCTCATTGCCGCTCCAGGATTCTTGGGCCGGCCTGGGTGCCCGCGATCACGCAGGTGGCCATGCCGATGAACAGCCCGGTCTCGACCACGCCGACGATGGCCTTGAGGCGGGCGTGCACGGTCGCCGGGTCGTCGATGGCCAGGGCGCAGTCGGCGATCAGGTTGCCGCCGTCAGTGCGGAACGGGCCGCCCTCGGGCGCCTGCCGCACCACCGCGTCCGCGCCGGCGTCACGCAGGCGCGCCAGCGTCGATTGCCAGCCGAACGCCACAATCTCCACCGGCAGGCGCACCCCGCCCAGGGCTGGAACCAGCTTGCTCTCGTCCACGATGACCGTCATGCGCCGGCTGGCGGCGGCGACGATCTTCTCCCGCAGCAGCGCCCCGCCCAGGCCCTTGATGAGGGCGAGCGTGCTGGTGTGCACCTCGTCCGCGCCGTCGATGGTGAGGTCGATGCGGGTATGCTCGGCGAAGCCCGCGAGCGGGATGCCCAGCCCCCTCGCCTGCTCCGCCGTG
>CAHJXG010000473.1 GCA_903644035.1 Rhodospirillales bacterium | reverse complement strand
CGTCGCGGTTGCGGTGCCCGTGGCGGCCGGCTCCGCCGGCGCCAGCGCCTGGGAGAGCGCATCGCCAAACCGGTCCGGCCCGCCCTGGGACGGCGTGGCCGGGGCGCTTCGGGTCATGCGGGCGTGGGCCGGCGGCGCCTGGGTGGGTTCGGTCGAGGAATACATGCCACGCCCTCAGCAAAAGCCGGGCCAGCCGATTCCTGGCCGTTTCTGGCCCGGAGGAGGCCGCACCCGGCAATTCATGCCGGTCCGATCGTGCCGGGCGGACCGGTTTGGACCGGCCGACGCGGCTCCATCGTGCCGTCAGTGCTGGCGCCGCGGGTTGGCACGATTCCTGCCATGTGCCTTGGCGACCCCGCCCGGCCCGGCCGAGCGTAACTGAAGGAGCACTTCCAATGTCGCTGTTCGGCGCCATGAACACCGCGATCAGCGGACTGACTGCCCAGTCGGCCGCATTCAGCAACATCGGCGACAACGTCGCCAACAGCCAGACCGTGGGCTTCAAGCGGGTGGACACCAGCTTCGAGGATTACCTCACGACCAGCAACGTGACGCTCAACCAGTCCGGCGCGGTCGTGGCCCGCCCGGATTACGCGAACACGGTGCAGGGCACCGTGACCCAGACCGACAAGCCGCTGGACCTCGCCATCGCCGGGCAGGGCTTCTTCACTGTCAGCACTCAGGCCGGCGAGGCGAAGGGCGTGCCGGTGTTCAAGGCGCTGCCGCAGTACACCCGTGCGGGCGACTTCGCGCTGAACAAGGACAGCTACCTGGTCAACAGCTCCGGCCACTTCCTGAACGGCTGGCCGGCGGACGCCAGCGGCGTCGTGGACCAGACGACGCTGAAGCCCATCCAGGTCGGCCAGTCCGGCTACAGCCCGGTGCCCACCTCGGAGGTCGCGCTGTCGGCCAACCTGCCCGCGACACCCGACCCGGCCACGCCGATCACCTCGCAGGTGCAGGTCTATGACGCGCTGGGCCAGACCCACCCGCTGCAGCTGTCCTGGACCCCGGTGGCCGGGACGCGGAACGCCTGGCAGGTCGCGATCTCGCAGCCGGGCGTGGCGGCGCCGCTCGGGGTGGCCGGGGTCAACTTCGGCACAGCCGGCAACCCGGCGGCGCCGCAGGGAACGCTTGGCAGCATCACCGCGGTGAGCGGCGCCGTGACCGGCAGCGCGTTTGCGGCCGGCGCCGCGGCGACGCTCGGCGTGTCCGCCAACTTCGGCTCAGGCCCGCAGGCCATCGCGCTGAACCTCGGCACCTTCGGCCAGGCCAACGGGCTGACGCAATTCGCGGGGTCGAACTACAGCCTCAAGTCGTTGACGCAGAACGGCGTGGCGCCGGGCAGCTTCAGCGGCGTGGAGGCCCGGGCGAACGGCGACGTGGTGGTGAAGTTCGACAACGGCCAGTCCCGCACCGTGGCCCGCGTGCCGATCACGACGTTCGCCGACGCGGACGCGCTGCAGCGGGAGGACGGCCAGGCGTTCACCGCGACCCGCGGAAGCGGCACGCCGCAGACGCTGGCGGTCGGCAGCAACGGCGCCGGCAGCCTGGTGGTCAGCGCGGTGGAGAGCAGCAACGTGGACATCGCCAAGGAATTCACCAAGCTGATCGTGGCGCAGCGCGCCTACTCCGCCAACACGAAGATGGTGACGACCGCGGACGAGCTGCTGCAGCAGACGCTCGACATGAAGCGATAGGCCGTAGGTCCCTCCGATGTCCCTCGACAGCGTCCTCAACACGTCCGCGTCCGGCCTGGAGAGCGTCAGCCGGCGCATCGCCACGGTGTCGCAGAACGTCGCGAACGCCAGCACCGCCGGCTACGTGCGGGAGACCGTCGATGTCAACAGCATCGCCGCCGGCGGGCAGGGCATGGGCGTGCGCACCGGCATCGTCACCCGCAGCATGGACGAGCGGCTGCAGGCGGACGCGCTCGCGGCGTCGGCGAGCGTCGTGGGCCAGCAGACCCGGTCGGACGCATTGGCCGCGATCGACGCGGCGTCCGGCGTGCCCGGCAGCGGGTTCGACCTGCCCAGCCTGCTCGGGGCGCTGCGGGACGGGTTCACGCGGCTGCAAGCCGATCCCGCGAACGTCGCGCAGCAGCTCGCGGTGGTGAGCGGGGCGGGCGCGCTGGCCCGCGGGGTGAACGCCTTGGGCAAGGTGGTGTCCGATGCGCGGCAGTCCGCGCAGGATGCGGCGGTGGCCGACATCGACGCTGCCAACCACGCCCTGCACGACATCGGCAGCCTGTCCGACCGCATCATCGCGGCGAGGTCCGGCGGCCAGAGCACGGCCGACCTGGAGGACCAGCGCGACCGCAGCGTCCGCATCCTGTCGGACCTGACCGGCGCGCGGGTGCTGCGCCAGGCCAACGGGGATGCGCTGGCCATGGCGGGCGGGCTGGTGCTGCCGCTGCGCGACGCGACCGGGCCGTTTGCGCTGGCAGCGGCGACGATTGCGCCCGACACCCTGCCCGCTGCCATGCCGCAGCTGAGCCTCGACGGCGTGCCGGTCAGCGGCCAGCCGATTGGCGGGCGGATCGGCGCGAACCTTGCCTTGCGGGACAGCACGCTTCCCGGCCTGCAGGCAGGGCTGGATCAGTTCGCGCAGTCGCTGGCCGCACGGTTCGACCTCCAGGGGCTGACGCTGTTCACCGATCCTGCCGGAACAGTGCCCGCCCTGCCCACGCCCGGCCTCGCCCAGACCCTGCGGGTGAGCGCCGCGGCGGTCGCAACGCCCTCGATGGTGCGCGACGGCGCAGGCCCGGCGGGCGCGGCCGGCTCCACGGCGCTGATCGACCGGGTGCTCGAC
>CAHJXG010000472.1 GCA_903644035.1 Rhodospirillales bacterium | reverse complement strand
TCGAAGGCCCGCACCAGCCGGCCGAGGTCGGCCAAGGCGTCGCGTGACCCCGGGAGGTCCTCGATCCCGTGGCGGATCGTCTGCTCGCCCACGGCGAGCGCCGCCTGCATCTCGGTGCGCACCGACCGGGCCGCGTTCCAGCCCGCGGACGCGCAGCCGGCGCCCAGGCTGACGAGCAGCACGAGTATGATGGACGCGATCAGCCGGGTGCGCAGCGACATGGGCAGGCTCCTTCGCGGCCGATGGTAGCGGCGTGCCGCGGAGGCGCGAAGATCGGGAAGCTTTCCCGCGGAAGTCGGGAAGCCTTGCCCTAGGCAAGGCCCGACCGCTCGGGCCTAGTCGCCGCCAACAAAGAGCTTGAGGCTGGGAGAGGGCGGGATGAGAGTACGTTGGGGAGCGGCCGTCCTGGCCGGGGTGCTGCCATGCGCAGCGGCGGCTCAGCTTGCCGCCCCGCCGCCCGACATCGACCTGCCGGACATCGTGGTGACCGCGCCGCTCGCCGGCTCCGAGACCGACCGCGCCAAGGTGCCGGCCAACACGCAGGTGCTGCGCCGCGAGGACCTGGAGCGCACCGGCCCGGCCAGCGCGCTGCGCGCCCTCAACGAGCGCGTCGGCGGCATCGCGCTGGACCAGGCGCAGGGCAACGAGTTCCAGCCCAACCTGATCTACCGCGGCTTCGAGGCGTCGCCGCTGGCCGGCAACCCGCAGGGCCTGGCCGTCTACCTCAACGGCACGCGGTTCAACGCGCCGTTCGGCGACACCACCAACTGGGACCTGATCCCGGACGTCGCCATCGACCGGATCGACTTGGCGCAGTCGCCGGCCTTCGGTCTGAACGCCCTGGGCGGCGCGGTCACGGTGAAGCTGCGCGACGGCTTCAGCTACCACGGCGCGCAGCTGGAGCTGTCGGGCGGCTCCTTCGGCCGCATCCAGGGCACGGCGCAGTATGGCGTGCAGTCCGGCAACGTCGCCGCCTACGTCGCCGGCACCGCGCTGAACGAGGATGGCTGGCGCGACTTCTCCCCCTCCCAGCTTCGCCAGATTTATGGCGACATCGGCTGGCGCGGCGACACGTCGGAGCTGCATCTGAGCCTGCTGGGCGCCACCAACATCCTGACCGGCAACGGCACGGCGCCCATCGAGCTGCTGGCCGCGCGCCGCAGCGGCGTGTTCACCTACCCCGACGAGACCCGCAACAAGTACCTGCGCATCAGCCTGTCCGGCTCGCACGAGGTCAGCGACGCGCTCTCGCTGCAGGCGAGCGCCTACTACAGCAACCTGTCGCAGCGCACCCGCAACGGCGACGCCTCCGATGCCCGCCCCTGCGAGGACGACCCGGCCCTGGTGTGCAACGACGATGACCCGGCCACCACCCGCGGCGGCGGCCGCATCGCCAACTTCGTTAATCCCGGCGCCTTCTCCGCCTTCCCCGGGTTCGACGCCGGCGGTCCCTACGCGCAGCTCAACGAGACCGCGACCGACAGCAGCGGCTACGGCGCCTCCTTGCAGGCGACGCGCCGGGCGGCGCTGTTCGGCCGGCCGAACCGGCTGCTGGTGGGCGCAAGCTATGACGGCGGCAGCACGCTGTTCTCCGCGCGGACCTCGCTGGGCGCGCTGGGGCTGGACCGCGGTTTCGTCGGGCCGGGCATCGTGCTGGAGCAGGAGGACGGGTCGATCACGCCGGTGCGGCTGCGGGCGAACAACGACTACTACGGGATCTACGCCTCGGACACGCTGGACGTGACGGACCGGCTGTCGCTGACCGTGGCCGGGCGGCTGAACGTCGCGCAGATCGACCTCAAGGACCAGACCGGCACGGCGCTGAACGGCAATCACAGCTTCGCCCGGTTCAACCCGGCCGCCGGGCTGACCTACCAGATCACCTCCGGCCTCTCGCTCTATGGCGGCTACTCCGAGAGCAACCGCACGCCGACGCCAGCCGAGCTGTCCTGCGCGTCGCCCGCCAGCCCGTGCAGCCTGACCAACTTCTTCGTGGCCGACCCGTCGCTGAAGCAGGTCGTGGGGCACACGTACGAGGCCGGGCTGCGCGGGCGCTTCGCGGTGGGGCAAGGGGCGCGGGTCACGTGGAACGCCGGCCTGTTCCGCACCGACAGCGACGACGACATCCTGTTCACCGCCAGCCCCGTGCAGGGCCGCGGCTTCTTCCAGAACATCGGCGCCACCAGGCGGCAGGGCGTGGAGGCCGGCGTCAACGTCCGGCAAGGCTCGTTCCTGGCCTTTGCCGACTATGCCTACACCGATGCGACGTTCCGCGACCCGTTCACGCTGGGCGCCCAGGACAACCCCTTCGCCGACGCGGACGGGCTGGTCCAGGTGCAGCGCGGCAACCGCCTGCCGGGCGTCCCGCGGCACCGGGTGAAGTTCGGCCTGCAGTACGACATCACGCCGGACTGGACGGTGGGCACGACGGGGATCGCCAGCAGCGGGCGCGTCCTGCAGGGCGACGGGTCGAACCAAAGCCCGACGACCGGCTCCTACGTCGTGCTGAATCTGAACACGAGCTATCGCGTGACCAAGGGGGTGGAGCTGTTCGGCCTGGTGCAGAACGTGACCAACGAGAAATACGCGACGTTCGGCAGCTACTCCCCGGTGGGCCTGGTGCCCATCGTGCAGGCGCCGAACGCGACCAACACCCGCAGCCTGTCGCCCGGCGCGCCGGTCGCGGGGTTCGGGGGCGTGCGGGTCACGTTCTGACGCCGGGCGCGGGCGCCTGCGGCGCCGTTGTGCGGCGGGGCTGATCATGTAGTGTTGATGGGCGGCGCCTCGCCTGCAGGCCAAAACGCCGCGGATCAGCAAGCCGGCATGCAGCCGGCGCATTGGGGGGAACCGTCATGGCCAGCGCCATCCATATCCATCCGTCCGTGGACAACGGCATCAAGCCGGCAGCATCAGGCTTCGCGGGCGGCACGCTCGTGTGCAGGTGCGCCACCGACCCGGTGAAGGTGAGGGTCTCGGCGCAGACCGCGTTCAACCACGCCTGCGGCTGCACCAAGTGCTGGAAGCCGGAGGGATCGGTGTTCTCCGTCGTCGCCGTGGTGCCGCGCGACCACGTCGAGGTGACGGAGCATGGCGAGAAGCTGAAGATCGTCGATGCCGGCGCAGCCATCCAGCGTCACGCCTGCACCGGCTGCGGCGCGCACATGTACGGGCGCATCGAGAACAAGGACCACCCGTTCTACGGCATGGACTTCGTGCACACCGAGCTGTCGCGGGAGGAGGGCTGGGCCGCGCCGGAGTTCGCCGCCTTCGTGTCGTCCATCATCGAATCCGGCGCCAAGCCCGACCAGATGGACGCGGTGCGCGGGCGGCTGCGGGAGCTGGGCCTGGAACCCTATGACTGCCTGTCGCCGCCGCTGATGGACGCGATCGCGACCCATGTGGCCAAGCGCGCCGGCACGCTGGCGGCATAACGCCCCGGGGCTCGCCGCAGCCCCCTGGCGCCGTCCGCCATTCCGCGCGATCCTGCCGCGCGCGCGTCAGACGCGCGGGATGGAGGAACGGCCCATGCTGCATATACCCCGGCGACGCCTCGTCGCGACCCTGGCCGCCGCGGCGGGCCTCCTGGCCCATCGGGCGCAGGCGCACGGCCCGACCCGGCAGAAGGTCACGCAGACCGTCGACGTCGCCCGCACGCCGGACCAGGTCTGGGCCATCGTCGGCGACTTCGACTCCATCGCCCGCTGGCACCCGCTGATCGCCTCCAGCCCGGCGGACCACGGCAACGCCATCGGCTCGAAGCGCCTGCTCACGCTCAAGGCGGAGGGCGATCCGCATTTCGAGGAGGAGCTGGCCAAGTACGACGCCGCCGCCCGCAGCTACCAGTACCGGATCGAGAGGGTGGACCCCAAGGTGCTGCCGGTGACCAACTACACCGCGTGGTTCGAGGTGTCCGACAACCCGGCCGGCGGCAGCACGATCGAGTGGCGGGCCGCGTTCTACCGCGGCTACCCGCTGAACGACCCTCCGCCCGAGCTGAACGACGCCGCCTCGGTGAAGGCGGTCACGGGCGTGCTGCGCGCCGGCCTCGACAGCATCAAGGCCATCGCCGAGCGCGCTGGTTGAGGCTTGCCCTCGCCTGCCTGGCGCTGCTGGCCGCGTCGCCGCCAGCCCGGGCGGCCCTGGCCTACGTCACCAACCAGGGCGATGACAGCGTCTCCGTCGTGGACACCGCGACCGGCGCCGTCGTGCAGACGGTGGGCGTCGGTGCGAAGCCGGCCGGGGTCGCAGTGGCGTCGGACGGGCGGCATGTCTATGTCACCAATCCCGAGGGGCGCAGCGTCAGCATCCTGGAGCGCCGCGACGGCCGCCTGTCGGCCGTGGCGGAGGTGCCGGCGGAGATCGGAAGAGCACACGTCTG
>CAHJXG010000471.1 GCA_903644035.1 Rhodospirillales bacterium | reverse complement strand
GTCCGCGGGTGCGCCGAACGCGGGCGCGGCCGGGCGGCTTCACAGGGAATGTCGCAGGGTCCGCCATTCCGGCACGATGCCATGAGACGCGCGGCGCCGGAACCCAGGCAGCCGGCGCCACGTTCGATGGCAGACACGCAACCGAACCCTGAGGTGCCCCGTGCTGAAGCGTTTCTCCCTCGGCGTGACGATGCTGGCGGCGCTCGCCCTCTGTCCGGCGGCGGCGCAGCAGGCGGGCGCGCCGCCGGCCGGGGTGACGGCTACGACGAACAACCCGAACCTCGCGGTCGCCTCGGTGCGGCTGGAGAACGGCATCCGGGCCAGCAGGCTGATCGGCGCCACCGTCTATGGCGAGCAGAGCGAGGCCATCGGCAGCGTGGACGATCTGGTGATGACCGAGGGCGACAAGGTGACGGTCGCCGTCGTCTCCGTGGGCGGCGTCCTGGGGCTGGGCAGCAAGCTGGTCGCGGTGCCGTTCGGGCAGTTGAAGCGCGACGCCGACCGCCTGGTGCTGCCGGGGGTCACCAAGGATGCGTTGAACGCAATGCCAAGCTTCGTTTATTAGCGGGCAGGCCGTCGAATAGGGTTTGACTTCCCGCAAAGCAGCACCCCATCCTCCCTGCTTCCCCGGGACCGCCCGCGACGGGTCGTAAGGCGTTGAAATAGCCCGGGGGAGACGCACTGAGGTGCCAAGCTTCCATGATCTCCGCCCTGATGCCGACGTACAACCGTGCAGACCTCGCCTTCGAGCGGGGCGAAGGCGCCTGGCTGTATGCGGTGGATGGCCGACGATTCCTGGATTTCGGCGCTGGCATCGCGACGTCCTCCCTGGGGCACGGCCACCCGCATCTGGTGCAGGCCATCGCCGAGCAGGCCGGGCGGGTGATGCACACCAGCAACCTGTACCGCGTGCCGCAGGCCGAGCGGCTGGCCGCGCGCTACGTCGAGGCGACGTTCGCCGACAGCGCGTTCTTCTGCAACTCGGGCGCCGAGGCGAACGAGGGCATGGTCAAGATGATGCGCAAGGCGATGTCCGAGACCGGGCGGGGCGAGCGCTACCGCGTCATCTGCTTCGACGGCGCGTTCCATGGCCGGACGCTGGCGATGCTGGCCGCCACGGGCAACAAGAAGTACCTGGCTGGCTTCGGGCCGGAGGTGGACGGCTTCGACCACGTGCCGTTCAACAACCTCAACGCCCTGCGCAACGTCATCGGGCCAGAGACGGCCGGCATCATCGTCGAGCCGGTGCAGGGCGAGGGCGGCATCCGCCCGGCCTCGCTCGACTTCCTGCGCGGCCTGCGCGCCGCCTGCGACGAGTTTGGGCTGATCCTGGGCATGGACGAGGTGCAGTGCGGCATGGGACGCACCGGCAAGCTGTTCGCGCATGAGTGGGCGGGCATCACGCCGGACGTGATGAGCATCGCCAAGGGCATCGCCGGCGGCTTTCCGATGGGCGCGGTCCTGGCGAAGGAGGCCGTCGCCAGGCATCTGGTGCCCGGCACGCACGGCACGACCTTCGGCGGCAACCCGCTGGCCTGCGCCGCCGCCAACGCGGTGCTGGACGTGGTCCTGGCGCCGGGCTTCCTCGCGGAGGTGGACCGCAAGGCCCGCAAGCTGTGGTTCGCGCTGGAGGCCGTGGTGGCGGAGCACCCGACCGTGCTGGCGGAGGTGCGCGGCGCCGGGCTGATCCTGGGCCTGAAGGGCGTCGTGCCCAACACGGAGCTGCAGAACGCCTTCACCGCCGAGGGCCTGCTGACCGTTGCGGCCGGGGATAACGTGGTGCGCCTGGTGCCCCCGCTGGTGCTGACCGACGCGGATTGCGACGCGGCGGTCGAGATGATCCGCCGCGGCGCGCGCCGCTGCCTGCCCACTCCTGTCGCGGCAGCAGCGAAGTGAGCGGGGCGCTCCGGCGTTCCGCAGACAGCGCGGATGACCATCGCGCCGGGGAGGGCCAGCCGCCTCCGCGCCACTTCCTCGACCTGCGCGATTTCGAGGCGGCGACGCTGCGCCACATGCTCGACATCGCGTCGGGCTACAAGGAGGCCGGCCGGGTGTCGTCGCGGCCGTTCGCCGGCAAGACGCTGGCGATGATCTTCGAGAAGCCCAGCACCCGCACCCGCGTCAGCTTCGAGGTGGCGATGCGGCAGCTGGGCGGCGAGGTGATCAACCTCTCCGCCAAGGAGCTGCAGATCGGGCGTGGCGAGACGGTGGCGGACACCGCCCGCGTGCTGTCCCGCTACGTGGACGCGATCATGCTGCGCACCGACGACGTCGCCAAGCTCCAGGAGCTGGCGGCCTTCGCCACCGTCCCGGTGATCAACGGCCTCACGAACTGCAGCCATCCTTGCCAGCTCATGGCGGATGTCATGACGTTCGAGGAGCATCGCGGGCCCATCGCCGGGCAGGTCGTGGCCTGGAGCGGCGACGGCAACAACGTGCTCAGCAGCTGGATCGAGGCGGCGGTCCGCTTCGGCTTCACCCTGCGCCTGGCGACGCCCGAGATCCTGCGTCCGCCGCCGGCGCTGATCGACTGGGCCCGCGCGGCGGGCGCACGCATCGAGGTGTTCGACGACCCGGCCGAGGCGGTCCGCGGCGCGCGCTGCGTGGTGACGGACGCCTGGGTCAGCATGGCCGACGACCCCAACGAGAGCCGGCACAACCTGCTGGCGCCCTACTGCGTCACGTCGAAGCTGATGGCGCAGGCGGCGCCGGACGCGATCTTCATGCACTGCCTGCCGGCCCATCGCGGCGAGGAGGTCACGGCCGAGGTGATCGACGGCCCGCAATCCGTGGTGTTCGACGGCGCCGAGAACCGGCTCCATGCGCAGAAGGGCGTGCTGGCCTGGGCGCTCGGGGCGGCCCGTTGACCGAGGAGATCGCATCGACGCCGGGCTGGGTGGAGCAACGGCTGGACGAGGTGTTCGCTGGCCTGCCGCCCAGCGCCGGCCCGGCGCGAACGGAGTACGGCGCCTGCCTGGGCCGCCGCAAGGCCCCGGCGGCCCCTTCGGACATGCTCGGGTCCGAATTCAACGGCTGCCGGTCCGCGCTGCGCCATACCCTGGCGGGACTCGGGCTGGAGGATGGCGCGCTGGCCCAGCTTGACCAGCAGCTCGAGGCGCTCGAAGCCGAGATCGCCGAGGACAGCTAGGCATCATTCCTCGAAGCGTGTCCACGCGCAGCCTATGAAATGATGCGTCTCCAACGACTCCTAAGCAGGCATTCATGGCGCAAGCCACGAATGCCTGCTTAGGTCCCGCGCAGCGCTTACGGAAACCCAGTCAGCATGAACGTAACAGGAATGCCCTGGTGGGCCTGGCTCTGGCCGCTCGCGGCATGGGCGATGCTGGCCGGGGTCATGCTCACAGGATTGAATGCCTGGCTCGTCGCCGCCGCTGCCGTGGCACTGATCGCCACCGTGTTCGCCGCCGTCTATCATGCCGAGCAGGTGGCGCACCGGGTCGGCGAGCCGTTCGGCACGCTGGTGCTGGCCGTCGCCGTCACGGTGATCGAGGTGGCGCTGGTGGTCTCCGTCATGCTGGCCGGCGGACCCGACAAGGCGGCGCTGGCGCGGGACACCGTGTTCGCCGCGGTGCTGCTGGTGTGCAACGGCGTGGTGGGCACATGCCTGCTGGCTGGCGGCGTTCGGCACCGGGCGCAGGGGTTCCAGCTGCAGGGCGCGAGCGGCGCGCTCGCCGTGCTGACGGCGCTGACCACGCTCACGCTCGTGCTGCCCAACTTCACCACGACCACGCCCGGCCCGGTGTTCAACACGTCACAGCTTGCCTTCGTCGGCATCGTGTCTCTGGTGCTGTACGGCGTGTTCGTGTTCGTGCAGACGGTGCGCCACCCCGACGACTTCCTGGCGGACCTGACCGACGACACGCACGCGGCGATTCCCTCCGCCCGGGCGGCCCTGGGGAGCGCGGTCCTGCTGGTCGCGGCGCTTGCGGCCGTCGTGGGGCTGGCGAAGTCGCTGTCGCCCACCATGGAGGCGGGGATTGCCTGGGCGGGCGCGCCGAAATCGGTGATCGGCGTGGTGATCGCCGCGCTGGTGCTGCTGCCGGAAGCGTTGGCCGCCGTGCGCGCGGCACGGGCCGACCGGCTGCAGACCAGCCTGAACCTTGCCCTCGGCTCGGCGCTCGCCAGCATCGGGCTGACCATCCCAGCGGTCGCCGTGGTGTCAATCGTGCTGGGCACGCCGCTGACCCTGGGCCTTGAGGCGAAGGAGGAGGTGCTGCTGGCGCTGACCCTGCTGGTCAGCTTCCAGACGCTCGGGACCGGGCGCACGACGGTGCTGCAGGGCGCGGTCCACCTGGTGATCCTGGCGGTGTACCTGTTCCTGGCAGTGGTGCCGTGACCAGCCTCTCGGCTGCGGTCCCGATGGGTTCGCGGCGGGGCGTATCGCTTGCACCCGACAGGTTCACCTCGGCGCCGCCGATCCCTATGTAGGGGGCATGACATCGACCCCTGCTTTCCTGGACAGCGCCCGCCCGGATGTGCCCGACATCGTCGTGCCCCGCGGCGTCACCCCCTTTCACCTGTCCGGCCAGCCGGTTCGCGGGCGCCTGGTGCGGCTCGGCCCGCTGGCCGACGCGCTGCTCACCCGGCACACGAACCATGACGCCGTCACCGCCCTGTCGGGCCAGGCGCTGGCGCTCGCGGCGGCGTTGGCGACGGCGCTGAAGTTCCAGGGCAGCTTCAGCCTGCAGGCCAAGGGGGACGGCGCCGTGCCGATGCTCCTGGCCGATTGCACCGAGTCCGGCGCGCTGCGCGGCTATGCCCGCGCCGAGCCGGACCGGTTGGCCGCGCTGCTGGCCAACGACCGCACGCCCTCCGCTGCCGCCCTGCTCGGCCACGGCTACCTGGCGTTCAGCGTGGACCAAGGCCCGGACCGCGAGCGGCACCAGGGCATCGTCGCCATCGAGGGCGACAGCCTCGCCGACATGGCGCTGCATTACTTCGAGACGAGCGAGCAGATCCAATGCAGCGTCCGCCTCGCCTGCGCCCGGACCGAGGCGGGCTGGCGGGCCGGCGCGCTGATCCTGGAGCGCATCCCCGGAGAGGGCGGCATCAGCCCGGACCTCGACACCGAGGCGCAGGCCGAGAGCTGGCGGACCGCGACGGCGCTCGCCGCCACGCTCAAGGAGCAGGAACTGCTGGACGACAGCATCCCGCCGGAGCGCCTGCTCTATTTGCTGTTCGGCGCCGCCGGTGTCGCCGCCGACCGCAACCGCGCCTTGGCCTATGGCTGCCGCTGTTCCCGTGCCCGGCTGTCCGGCATCCTGGAGACCTTCCCGCCGGACGACCTGGACCACATGTCGGTCAGCGGCGACATCGTCATGACCTGCGAGTTCTGCAACTTCGACTTCCGCTTCAACCGCGACGAGGTGCACGGCAAAGGCGGCGATGAACGGATCAACTAGGCTGCCGCGGCGTGCGGCGCTGCTACTGCCCTGGGCGGTGGCGGCGTGCGGCGGGGATGGGCCGACGCGGGCCATGCCGCCGCTGCGCTACGACTACCTTGCGCCGTTGCGGCTGAACGTGGCGGTGGTGGACGTGGGGAGCGCGCCGCCGCCCAGCCCGGTCGAGGCGCTGTCGCCGGTTCCGGCGGGGGCGACGCTGCGACGGATGGCGCTGGACCGGCTGGCTGCTGGCGGGTCCTCGGGCCGGGCAGCCTTCGTGATCGACACGGCGCAGATTGACCAAAGCTCCCGCGGGCTGACCGGGCTGATGGCCGTGCGCCTGGACATTCTGACTGACGACGGCGCCCGGGCAGGCTATGCCGAGGTTCGGGTGTCGCGGTCGGCCACCACGGGCGACGATCTGCGCGGCGCGCTGTATGACCTGACCCGGCAGATGATGGACGACATGAACGTGGAGCTTGAGTTCGAAATCCGCCGCTCGCTGCGCGACTGGCTGCAGGAGCCGACCGCGGTTCCGTCGCCTGCGCCGGTGGAGCAGCAGGAGCTTCCGGCACCCTGAGGCCCCGTCAGCCGCCCAGGTAGGCCGCGGCGACCGCCGGGTCGCTTGCGACCTCCGCCGCGGCGCCGGACAGGACGATGCGGCCGGTTTCCAGCACGTAGGCGTGGTCCGCCACATCGAGCGCCGCGGAGGCGTTCTGCTCCACGAGCAGGATCGTCGTGCCCTCCGTCTTCAGCGCCGCGATGATCGCGAAGATCTCCTCGACGAACAGCGGAGCCAGACCCATGCTCGGCTCGTCCAGCAGCAGCAGGCGCGGCGCGCCCATCAGCGCCCGCCCGATGGCCAGCATCTGCTGCTCGCCACCCGACATCGAGCCGGCAAGCTGATGCAGCCGTTCCCGCAGCCGGGGGAAGCGGGCCAGTACGCCGTCCTGACGCCGCGCGATCTCGCCGCGGCCGGGCACCAAGTAGGCGCCGAGCGCCAGGTTCTCCATGACGGTCAGCTCGGCGAAGCACTGCCGGCCTTCCGGCACCTGGCGCAGCCCGGCGGCGGCGATCCGGTGCGCGGGCTGGCCGGTGATGTCCTGTCCGGCGAAGCGGACCCGCCCGGCGCGCGGGCGCACCAGGCCGGACACGGCGCGCATCGCCGTCGTCTTGCCGGCGCCGTTCGCCCCGATCAGGCAGACGACCTGGCCCTCGCCCACGGTGATCGAGATGCCATGCAGCGCCGTGGTGCGGCCATAGGCGACCTCCAGCCCGTCGATCTCCAGGCTGCTCATCCGGCGCCGCGCACGCCGGCCTTGGCGCCGGCCGCGAGGCGCGCGGCGACCTTATGGCCCAGGTACGCCTCGATCACCGCAGGCTCCTGCCGGACGGCCTGCGGCGTTCCTTCGTAGATGCGCCTGCCGAAGTTCAGCACGGTCACGGTGTCGGAGATGTCCATGACGAAGCCCATGTCATGCTCGACCAGCAGCACCGTGGTGCCGTACCCGCCGAGACGGCGGACAAGGGTGGCGAGGGCTTCGGTTTCCGCCGGGTTCATGCCGGCGGCCGGCTCGTCCAGCAGGATCAGGCGCGGCTCGGGCGCCATGGCGCGGGCGATCTCGAGCCGGCGCTGATCGCCGTAGGACAGCGCCTGCGCGCGCAGCCCGGCCTTGCCGGCGAGGCCCACGAGGTCAAGC
>CAHJXG010000470.1 GCA_903644035.1 Rhodospirillales bacterium | reverse complement strand
CGCGCCGCGGGACGGCGACCTGGAACTGCCGGGCTTCGCGGCGCCGGTGGTGGGCATGGGCGCCACGCAGCCGGAGGTGACGCAGTTGGAATTTGATGGCGGCAGCGGGCGCTTCACCGCCCTGGTCAGCGTCGCCGGGGACGGAGGGCCGGCGGCGCAGCTCCGCCTGTCCGGCCGGGTGCTGGAAATGGCGGATATGCCCGTGCCGCGCCGCCGCATGGTGCCCGGCGACGTGATCGAGACGGGCGACCTCGAATGGGTCCGGATGCGCGCGGCGCAGGCCAAGGGCGAGGTGGTGCGCGCCATGCGGGAAGCGGTGGGCCAGGCGCTGCGCCACGCGGTGCAGCCGGGCCAGCCGATCCAGCTGGCGGACCTCGGGCGCCCGGTGGTGGTGCAGAAGGGCACGCCGATGCTGCTGGCGCTCAACACGCCGGGCATCGAGCTGACGGCGCAGGGCGTCGCGATGGAGCCGGCGGGGATGGGCGAGCGGGTCCACGTGCTGAACCCGGCCTCGCGCGTCGTCGTGGAAGCGGAGGTCACCGGGCCGGGCCGGGCACGGGTGCTGCCGGGCAGCGCGCCCGTCAACAGTACGGGCCGGCTGCCGCAGGTGGCCTCGCGATGAGGATCGTATTGGCGCTCGTGCTGCTGCTGCCGGGCTGCGGCGCGCTGACGCGGCTGTCGGAGGTGGGGCGTCCGCCCGCGATGACGCCCAGCGGCGATCCGACGGCGGACCCGGCCTACCGCCCGATCAGCATGCCGATGCCCCGGCCGCAGGCCGCGCCGGCGGAGGCGAACAGCCTGTGGCGCTCGGGCAGCCGGGCCTTCTTCAAGGACCAGCGCGCCGCCGCCGTCGGAGACATCGTGACGATCCTGGTCAACATCACCGACGCCGCCGACCTCAAGAACCAGTCGAACGAGGGCCGCACGGGCCAGGAGAGCATGGGCCTGCCCAACCTGCTCGGCTTCGAATCCGCCCTGCCCCGGATCTTGGCCAAGGCGGTGAACGCGAACCAGCTGGTTTCCGCCAACAGCGCGGGCAGCGCTTCCGGCACCGGGGCGATCAAGCGGAACGAGACGGTGACGCTGCGGCTGGCCGGCGTCATCGTGCAGTCGCTGCCGAACGGCAACCTCGCCGTGGCCGCCCGGCAGGAGGTGCGGGTGAACAGCGAGCTGCGCGAGCTGCAGGTGAGCGGCGTGATCCGCCCACAGGACATCGGCAGCGACAACACGGTGCGCCACGACCGGCTGGCGGAGGCGCGGATCGCCTATGGCGGCCGCGGGCAGATCTCGGACGTGCAGCGGCCCCGCTACGGGCAGCAGCTGCTCGACGTGCTGCTGCCGTTCTGAGGAGGGGGTCTTAGGCGTCCTTTGCCAGCACGGGGCGGAAGGCGTCGGTGGCCCGTTTCAGCTCGGCCGCCGGGTCGGCGCCGCCCACGATGTTGGTGAGCGCGATGCCGACGGTGTCGCGGAACTCCGTCACCGGCACGATCTCCGGCAGGCCGGAGCGGGCGATGCGCAGGCTGGTGAGCGTCGTGTCGAACCAGTCCTGCGGGAAGATGCTGGCCTTGATGATGGCGGGGTCCTTGTAGGCGCTGGCGCGCGGCGGCGTGCCGGCGCCGACGCGAAGCCATTCGAGGAACATGGTCTTGCTGGTGGCCCATTGCACATAGAGCCAGGCCGCCGTCTTGTTCTTGCTGGCGGCAGGAATGCCGATGCCGTCGATGAAGGTGGCGCTGTGCTGCGCCTTGGGTCCCATCGGGATCGGCGCGAACCCGACCTTGCCGACGATCTTCGACTTGGCGGAATCGACGAGCGGGGCGGAGAAGCCGATGCCGTCCCACCACATCGCGGCGCGGCCCTGGCCGAAGGTGGTCTGGCACTCGCTCCAGTTATAGCCGACAGACCCCTGAGGCGCGTAGTCACGCATGAGCTTCTGGTACCACGCTGCCGCCTCGATGGCGGCCGGGCTGTCGGTGAGCAGGGTCCTGCCATCTGCGGAGACCGTTTCCTGGTCCCAGCCGAGCAGGATGTTGTCATACAGCACGACGTTGGCGTTCTTCAGGCCGCGCCCGGTGAAGCCATAGACGCCGCGCGCCTTGTCGGTCAGGCGCTCGGCGGCGGCCATCAGCTCGGCATACGTCGTGGGCGGCGCGAGCTTCGCCTGGTCGAACATCTCGCGGTTGTAATACAGGATGAAAAGGTCCTGGTTCAGCGGCAGCACGTTGACCCGGCCATCCACGCCGGTGGCGGCCTGGATCGTGGCGGCGCTGAAGTCGTCCATGTCGAAGCCCGGGGCGGTGAGGGCCGGGTTGCTGATCCAGGGGCGCAGGTCCTCCATCCAGCGGCCCTTCTCGATCAGGCGTTTTTGGACGTGCATGGCGACGTTCACCACGTCGAAGCTGGGCCGGCCGGACGCCATCTCGATGGCGGCCTTGGGGCGCTGCTGCTGCTCGGGGATCTGCTCGGCGCCGACGCGGATGCCGGTCAGCTCCTCGAACTCCTTCTGGTGCGCCTGCAGCACGTCGCCGCGGGGGGACTTGGCGAGGTTGACCTCGATCTTGGCGCCCTTGGCCTGTTTCCAGTCGAACGCGCTCTGCGCATGGGCGCGCTCGATGATGGCTGGCGCTGCGAGCGCGCCGGCGGCGGACAGCAGGGTGCGGCGACGAAGCATGTGGATCCCCCAAGCGGCCTCTGTCGGGCCGGTGGGGGATACTATTCGGAACGAAGCGGCGGAGGAAAGGGGCTTGTGCGGCGGCAGGGACGGACGGCCATGAACCGGCCGTCCCCCCAGGGTCAGGCGATGGGCGTCTTCTCCGGCAGGGCGGACAGGGCGCGCGGCAGGGTCTGATCGTTCACCCGGAACAGCATCTGCCCGGCGACGCCAGCGAGCGCCGCGCCGGCGATGGGCGCCAGCCAGAACAGCCAGAGCTGCGAGACGTAGGCGCCGCCGGCGAACAGCGCCGGGCCGGTGCTGCGGGCCGGGTTGACCGAGGTGTTGGTGACCGGGATCGAGATGAGATGGATCAGCGTCAGCGCGAAGCCGATGGCGATGGGCGCGAAGCCGGCTGGGGCCTGCGAGCTGGTGGAGCCCAAGATGACCAGCAGGAAGAAGAAGGTCAGCACCACCTCGATGACCAGGGCGGACATCAGGCCGTACTTGCCCGGGCTGAGGTCGCCATAGCCGTTCGAGGCGAAGCCGGCCACCTCGAAGCCGGGCTTGCCCGACGCCACGAAATAGAGCGCGCCGGCCGCGATCACGGCGCCCAGCACCTGCACGCCGACATAGGGCAGCACGCTCCCGGTCGGGAACCGCCCGGCCACGGCGAGGCCGACCGTGACAGCCGGGTTGAAGTGCCCGCCGGAGATGTTGCCGACCGCGTAGGCCATGGTGAGCACCGTCAGCCCGAAGGCGAGCGACACGCCGGCAAAGCCGATGCCGAGCTGCGGAAAGGCCGCCGCCAGCACCGCGCTGCCACAGCCGCCGAAGGTGAGCCAGAAGGTGCCGAGGAACTCGGCCGTCAGTTTCTGCGACATCGTCATGAGGAACGTTCTCCCTTGTGTTGAAGGCTTGAGCAGCCGCTTCGAGCGTGAAGGCGGGCAGGGAACGTGCTGGCCCCACCGAACCCGTCGGGTCGGCCAGCGCAGCCCGGCAGCATCAGCCCGATGCGGCGTGCCCGGTCGAGCCGGGCGACGGCCT
This sequence comes from Rhodospirillales bacterium, assembly GCA_903644035.1. Lineage (GTDB taxonomy): Bacteria > Pseudomonadota > Alphaproteobacteria > Acetobacterales > Acetobacteraceae > CAHJXG01. Next base: position 1,826 of record CAHJXG010000470.1, on the reverse strand, counting down.
CGCGCAGCAGGCCGTCGCGCTGCGCGGGGTCGCTGCAACGCGCCGCCTGATGCAGGAGGGAGGTCGCGTGGTCCCGCAGGTCCGCGCTGTCGCCGTCGCTCATGTCGGTGCCGCCGCAATCACCGCAGGACACTAGCGCGTGGGTCGTGCTCAGCCTTGAAGCGGCTTGCGGTTCCGTATTGGACTCTTGCGGTTCAGGACGACGCGGCACGGAAGCGGCCGGGGGTGGTACCGGTTTCACGCCGGAAGGCAGCGGTGAGGTGGCTCTGATCGGCGAAGCCCGTCGTGGCCGCGACGTCCGCAAGACTGCCTCCGCCGCGACGCAGCAGGGCTTTGGCGCGCTCGACCCGGCGCTGCACCGTGTAGCGCTGCGGCCCCAGGCCGACCGCCCCCGAGAAGCTGCGGCTGAAATGGCAGGGACTGAGGCAGGCAACCGCCGCCAACTCAGCCAAGGTCAGCTCCGCATCAAGGTTCGCCTCGATGTACTCCAGCACGCGACGCATGCGCGGGGGCGGCAGGTCTGGCTGACGTTCAAATGATGGCCTGAAGCGCTGGGCGATGCGCATGGCAATGGCCGTGACGAGGCTGTCGGCCAGCAGGCGATCCACCCGGCTCCCATCGATCTCGCCAACCAAGGACCGTAGGAGCTGGTCAAGCAGGGGGTCGGGGAAGGTCAGCATCGGCTCAAGCTGCGGGGGGCGGGACAGGTCCGGCGCGATCACGCCGTAGAGCTGGGCGCTCCAGCAGACGTGGGCGTAGCGCGAGCCGGTGCCCGCCGTCCGGTATGCGGACTCGGCCGAGTAGAAGCTCAGTGCCCCGACGCCTGGCCTGAGTTGCCGAGGCGGGCCGCCGTCGATTTGCAGCAGCAGGGGAGGCATCGGGGTCAATGCGACCACAAGGCGATGCTGGTCGCTTCGCCAGGTCCCCTCGCCCACGCCGCGGTCGTAAACTCCGGCCCCGGCCTCCCCCCACTGGCCCCACGACAGGACGCGTCGCCCGCGCAGATCCGAGATGCCATCCGAGTTTGGCTGTTGCGGCTTTTCAGGGGCAGACTGGCCGTCACGCATGGGGATTGACCCGTTTCCGAGCGCGTCCCGCAACCCTAAGCTGCCGCCTTGCAGTTAATCCAGCGTTATTCCAGGCGCAATGGCGCCGGGCGCTCAATCATCCCGGTGCACGCGCTCCATGCGCTCATGCCGCTCTTGCGCCTCGATCGACATCGTGGCGATGGGACGGGCCTCCAGGCGCTTGAGGCCGATCGGCTCGTCGGTTTCCTCGCAGAACCCATAGACGCCGTTGTCGATGCGCGACAGCGCCTGATCGATCTTGCTGATCAGCTTGCGGGCGCGGTCACGGGTGCGAAGCTCCAGCGCGCGGTCCGTCTCGACGCTGGCACGGTCGGTGATGTCGGCTTCAAGGATGCCGCCCTGCGACAGGCTGGCCAGCGTGCCGTCCGCCTCCCGCAGCAGCTCCGCCCGCCACCGCAGCAGCTTCTGGCGGAAATACTCCACCTGGATGGGGTTCATGAACTCTTCGGCATCGGAGGGCCGATAGTCAGGCGGCAGGGTCAGCATCATGGCCGGGGATCCTTCGCTGGCGATCACCCCTTGGCGAGGTTGCCGGCCTTATACCTACGCCAAGGCGGCAATGCCAAGGCTCCGTTACGCAAGTCGATGGTTTTACGCAATTATATGAGATGTTGGAACCCGACTGTCACCCGTTTACCGCAGGCGGCAGTGACCGCGGCGAGTGGCGGGCCGCCTCAATCGCCGCGCGCACCGCGATGGCCCGCACCACGGCGCCGAGGCGCGGGTCGGCGGTGGCGC
>CAHJXG010000469.1 GCA_903644035.1 Rhodospirillales bacterium | reverse complement strand
GGCCCATGGCTATCCCGGCACCTCCTCCGCGAGCTTCAGCATCCGGGCGGCGAGCGGCGTCTTCTCCGCATACTGCTTCCAGGCGGAGGCGCGGGCGACCGCCTGCCAACGGTCCACCGTCGCGTCCGCCATCGGATGCACGGTGACGCCGGCGGCCGCGAAGACGCGCCCCAGCTCGCCGTCGTCCGACTGCGCGCCGGCTAGGTTGAACGGGACCATCTCCTCGCCGACTGCCAGCATCGCCTCCCGCTGCGGCCGGGTCAGCGTGTCCCAGACGGCCTTGGACATCATGATCGGCTCCAGGATGAAGAAGAAGCTGCGGCCTCCCGGCGTCGTCAGGTGCCTGCACGTCTCCTGCAATTTGAACGACAGGAAGCTGCTGGAGCTCGTGCAGGCCGCGTCCATCACGCCGGTGGACATGCCGACATAGACCTCGTTCGACGGCATGGAGGAGACGGAAGCGCCGGCCGCCTTGAACATCTCGTCCATCTCGCGCGATCCGCCGCGGATCTTCATGCCGCGGGCGTCGGCCGGCTCGATCAGCGGCTGGGTGCGCGACGCCATGCCGCCCGACTGCCACATCCAGCTCACCAGGATGATGCCGCGCTGCTCCAGGAGGCCGACGAGCTCGCGGCCGACGGGGGTGGTGCGCCAGTTGTAGCCCTGGGCGTAGCTGGTCACGAGCGCCGGCATGAAGGTGATGTTCATCTCGTGGATCTCGCCGCCCGCGTAGGTCAGCGGCACGAGGGCGAGGTCGAGCGCGCCCTTCCGCAGGCCGCTGATCTGCGCGAAGGTCTTGGTCAGGGAGCCGTTGGGATACACCTCGAACTGCAGCTCGCCCTCGGTGCGGCTGCCGACCAGGCTCGCGAAGCGGCGGCACATGCGGTCGCGGAAGTCCCCGGTGTCGCCAACGCTCGCCGGGAACTGGTGCGAGATGCGCAGCAGGCGGGGCGCCGCCTGGGCGCGGCCGATCAGGCCGGGCAGGGCGAGCGGGCTTGCAAGTGCCGCGCGCCGGGTCAGCGGGATGGGCATGGCGTCCTCCAGGTTGGCCCCCGCTCGGCTGGCGGGTTCGCCGGGTCATGCTACGCTGCGGTTCAGGGGGACGCCACATATGGAAATCCATCCGATCGCCGGGGCGCTGGGGGCTGAGATCCGGGGGGTGGACCTCTCCGCGCCGCTCGACGGCCGGACGGTCGGCGCGATCCGGCAGGCGCTGCTGGATCATCTGGTGGTGTTCTTCCGCGGCCAGGACCTGGCGCCCGCCACGTTCCGTGATTTTGCCGGGCGGTTCGGCACGCCGGTCGAGTACCCCTTCGTCCGCGGCCTGCCGGGCTTTCCCGAGATCATCGAGGTGCTGAAGCGCGAGGAGGAGCGCAGCAACTTCGGCGGCATCTGGCACAGCGACACGTCCTACCTGGAGCAGCCGCCCATGGGCAGCCTGCTGCTGGCGCGGGAGCTGCCGCCCTATGGCGGGGACACGCTGTTCTCCAACCAGTACCTGGCGTTCGAGGCGCTGTCGGAGGGGCTGCAGCGCACGCTGTCGGGCATGCGCGGCGTCAACACCTCGGCCAAGGCGGACGTGACGCGCACGCGGGAGGACCGGGTGAAGGACAGCGGCGCAGCACCCCGGGACTACGCCGCCGAGCACCCGGCGGTGCGCACCCACCCCGAGACCGGGCGCCGGGCCTTGTACGTGAACGTCGCCCACACCGCCCGTTTCGCCGGCTGGACCGAGGAGGAGAGCGCCCCCCTGCTGCATCACCTGTTCGCGCACCAGGTGAAGCCGGAGTTCACCTGCCGCTTCCGATGGGAGCCGCACTCCATCGCGTTCTGGGACAACCGCGCGGCGCAGCACAACCCGGTCAACGACTACCATGGGTTCCGCCGGCTGATGCACCGGATTACGCTTGCGGGCGACACGCCCAGATAGGCTCTGAACAAAGAGAGGACTCACATGTCGGCAACTGCGGGACTGACTGGGCAGGCGGCGGGCGGCTGGCGCTACGACGGCGTCGCCCGCGTCTTCCATTGGCTGGTCGTCGCCATGCTCGTCGTGCAGTATTCCGTGGCGCTGCTGCTCGCGTCCCTCCTGCCGAAGTCGGCCGAAGACTCACTGGTGGCCTGGCACTTCTCCATGGGGTCGTCCGTGTGCGTGGTCATGCTAGCGCGGCTCGCGTGGCGGCTCACGCACAGGCCACCGCCGCCGCCTGCGGACCTCTCGCCGCGCCTGCGCCTGCTGTCGCGCGTGACGCATTGGACGTTCTACGCCGTGTTCATCGTGCTGCCGGTGCTGGGCTGGGCCGCCGCGTCCGCGCATGGCGCCCAGGTGAAGCTCGCCGGGCTGATCCCGCTGCCGCTGCTGGTGCCCAAGGACGACCCGTTCGGCAAGGCCATGCAGACCGTGCATCCCGCCATCGCCATCACGCTGCTCGCGGTCATCGCGCTGCACGTCGCGGGCGCGCTGTATCACGCGGTGATCAAGCGGGACGGCGTGCTGCAGCGGATGCTGCCGGGGCGGGGCGGCGTGACGCCCTGACTGCGGCCTGTACATGACGGGCCGTGCGGCCGACCGCCTCGATGTGGCGTATTCCACCGCATCCGCACGGGCCGTCGCGGCGTTTGTTGCCGCCCGATATGACGTGCCCGGCCTCCTTGAGTGCAGCCTGCTGCACCGCGGCCTCAACGACAGCTTCGCCGTGCACGCGCCGGGTCACGGCCGCTACGTGCTGCGCCTGTCGGGCGAGCGTCGCCGTGGCCCGGCGGACGTCGCCGCGGAAACGGGGTTCCTGGCCCACCTCGACGCGGCGGGCGTGCCGGTCGCAGCCGCGGTGCCGACGCGCGAGGGTGCCTTGTTCACCACCGCGATCTTGCCGGAAGGACCACGCCCGGCGGTGCTGTTCCGCCATGCCGAGGGCCGCACGCCGCAGCTCGACGCTCCCGAGGACGCCCGCGCGCAGGGGATGACGCTGGCCCGCCTTCACGAGGCCGCAGACGGCTTCGCCGGCCGGGACGCCGGGCGCTACCGCCTGGATCTTGACCACCTGCTGCACCGGCCGCTTGCCGCCGTGGCGGGGTTGGGCACGCTCACAGGGCCCACACGCGAGGCTCTCGCCGGGCTGGCATTGCGGCTGGCGGCAGGGATCGCGGCGCTTGATGGCCTGAGTTGGACACGCTGTCACGGCGATTGCCACGGCCTGAACGCCCGCATCATCACCACCGGACCAGGGACGGGCGACGCCACCTTCTTCGATTTCGACGACGGCGGCTTTGGCTACCTGGCCTACGATCTCGCGGTGCATCTCTGGGCGCAGGTGTCGTTTGGGCGCCAGCGCCACGCCATGTGGCACGCCTTCGTCGAGGGCTACCGCTCTGCGCGGCCCATCGCGCCGGCCGACTTCGACGCCGTCCGCTTCTTCGTGCCCGTCCGGCATGTCTGGCTGATGGGCGAGATGGCCGGGCGCATCCACGAATGGGGAAGCGAGGGCATGTCCACGGCGTGGCTCGACCGGCAGGTGGAGTTCTTGCGGTCCTGGGAGGCCGAGAGGCTGTGCGGGCACCTGCTGTGACCAGCCTTGTTCCTCGGCCGGCCTCTATCTCGGAGGCCGGTCCATCGGCTAGGCTGCCAAATCGCCCGGCGCCTTCCCGGGCGCCCACAGGAGCACGACGTGACGCAGGATGAGTTGACGGCCTGGGCGCTCAAGAGCGGCTGGCAGATGATCGGCGGCCACCCGAGCCTCACCAAGCCATCCTCGCCCAAGGAGGCCATCGTGCGCATGGTGCTGAAGGCGACCGTGGTGCACATCGAGGCGAAGAAGCCGGCCGGGAAGTGGGAGAAGCTGAGCGGGGAGAGCTACGCCAAGGTGACGGCGGACGAGGAGACCGGCGTGCCCGGTGGCCTCAAGCTCGAGACCATCCCGGGCTTCCGCATGCTGATGCAGGAGAACCGCGACCGCCAGGTGTTCGCCCGCATGGGCGGCTGACCGGCCGCGCCTACCGACCGCCGGACACCGTGAGCGTCGTCCCCGTGACGTAGGACGCACCCGGCGAAAGCAGCCAGGCGACGGCCTCCGCGACCTCGCTCGCCACGCCCGCGCGCCTGATCGGCACGCCCGGCACCAGGCGGGCCAGGCGCTCGCCCGGGTTCATCTCGGTGTCGATCAGCCCAGGCGCCACCGCGTTCACCCGGATGCCCTCATCGGCGACTTCGCGTCCGAGGCCAAGGGTAAAGCTGTCGATGGCGCCTTTGGAGGCGGCGTAGTGCACGAACTCGCCGGGTCCGCCGAGCCGGGCGGCGACGGAGGACAGGTTGACGATGGCTCCGCCCGCCCCGCCATGCCGGGTGGACATCGCCCGCACCG